>JBGTDB010000030.1:0-4020 GCA_041748515.1 Phycisphaerae bacterium | reverse complement strand
ACCTCTCCCGTCGCCGGCTCAATGTTATCCAGCCACGCGCCGGATTCCGGCTCAACAAACTCGCCGCCGATATAGTTTGGAATGCGCAACATGGTTGTGGAGAATGCAGAATGGCGAATTTAGAATGGCGAATGGGTCTGCCGCGTAAAGATCAGGAACCCATCCTGGCAAAAAAAGCGGCCAGCGCAGTCGATACGCTGAAAAACAAACAACGGATCAACATAGTCTCGTGATTGATGCGCTTGCCATTCGCTTATTGCAATTCGTCATTCTAGCTTCGTCATTCATCATTGCACGGCCGTTCGCCCGCCGTCCACCGGCAGGTTCACGCCCGTCAGATACGAAGCTTTTGCCGAAGCCAGGAATCCCACCACGGCCGCTATCTCGCATGGGTCCGCCAACCGCCCCATTGGAATCAAATCAATGGTCGATTGGCGTACCGCCTCGGACGAAAGTCCCGCCTTGGCAGCCTTCGCGTCGAAAAGCGACTTCAGTCGCTCGGTATCGGTGTATCCGGGCAGGATGTTGTTCACCGTGATTCCCAGCGGGGCCAGTTCGCCCGCCAGTGTCCGTCCCCAATTGGCCACGGCGCCGCGTGTGGTGTTTGAAACGCCCAGCCCCTTGATCGGCGCGATCACCGACGTCGAAATGATGTTGATGATCCGCCCATACCGATTCGCCTTCATCCCCGGAAGGACGGCCTGTACCAGAAGCTGGTTGCACACAACATGGTTATTGAGGGCCTGCTGAAACTGCTCAGGCGTGGCATCGACAATGGCCCCGTGCGGCGGTCCGCCCGTGTTGTTGACCAGAATCGCGGCCGGCCCCACTTCCGCGAGATGCGCGGCCACCTTGGACTGGAGCCCTTTCGAATCGTTGAAGTCCGCCGCAAGCCACCCATGCGACACTTCCCCCCGTCTCGGCAGTTCAGCCACCACGGCTTTCAGTTTGACTTCATCGCGACTGACAACCGTCACGGCCGCCCCTAGATCGGCCAATTCTATGGCGCAAGCCCGTCCGATGCCTTGCGAAGCGCCGCAAACAATCGCCCGTTTTCCGTCCAGCATGACCGTCTCTCCGCTTCGGCGCCATGCTACGCCCGGTCGGGAATTGTGACAACACGGGCCTAATTCTTCGAAAATCTCCTTGTTTCCCGCGTGACTCGTTTGCTACAATGTAGCCCGTTCGCGTTTGGGAATCGCTTCGCATGGAGGGGCACTTCGCAAACGTAATTTGTCCGCGAGAGGGAGATCAGGGAGTCCGCGCCAATCCAGTCCGCGTTTGTTTCCAAGCGGCCGTCAGGGTGTGAATTGGCGCGATCAATCTGGCACAAGGCTTCTGACCGAGCGCAGTTTCCTGGCTGTATGAGCACGGCCTGCACATGCAGAGGAATTTGCCTTCGGATATCTCACCTCCGGCTCAACCTGCATCTAACAACCGGTGAAAAGCACGTATGAACGCTGAAAGATTTCGTATGATCGGCGCGGCAGCAGCCGCCATCGCTATTGTCGGTTCGTTGTCGCTCGCCGCATACCCCCGCCGCGAACGACCCGATTTGCAGAGTGGCATCAGGCCCGATGCCGCGGTCGTACCCTCCCATTTCGCCGAAATGCAGCGACCGACCAGCTTTCAGGGAACCCCGCCCACCGCTTGGGGCAATGAGGCCCGCACAATCGACGGCCACGGAAACAACCTGACCAATCCCCATTGGGGCCGTGTCGCGACGAATCTCATTCGAATCGCACCGGCCGACTACGCGGACGGCGTCTCCCAGCCGTCGGGCGGCGATAGGCCCAGTCCTCGCGAAATCAGCAACATCGTCGCCTCGCAGGTTGGTAACATTCCGAATCCCCGCGGAGCGACGGACTTCTTGTGGCAATGGGGCCAGTTCCTTGATCACGACCTGGACCTGACGCCTATCCCTGACAAAGACGGCGAAGAATTCCCAATTGCCGTGCCCATTGGCGATCCGCTTTTCGATCCCATGGCTACGGGCACGCAGGAGATTCCGCTGACTCGCTCCGCTTTCGATCCCGATTCCGGAACGGGACCGGAGAATCCGAGAGAGCAGTTCAACCTGCTGACCGCCTTCATCGACGCCTCGAACGTTTACGGCTCGGATGTTGAGCGGGCCGACTGGCTACGAACCAAGGACGGGACCGGACGCTTGAAAATCAGCGCGGGCAACCTGCTCCCTTACAACACCGCCGGTCTGCCCAATGCGGGGGGGCTCTCTCCCAGGCTGTTTTTGGCGGGCGACGTCCGAACGAACGAACAAATCGCCCTCGCGACCATGCACACCCTTTTTGTTCGAGAGCACAACCGCCTGGCCGATCTGATTCTGGCCACTGAGCCTCACTTGGATGACGAAGAGGTATATCAACGCGCCCGGGCGATCGTTGGAGCCCAGATGCAGGTGATTACCTACAAAGAGTTTCTCCCCATCCTGCTTGGTTCTGACGCAATATCGCCCTATATGGGGTACAAGCCCGACGTAGACCCGAGCATATCGACGGAGTTCGCCTCAGCTGGATTTCGCCTCGGCCATACCATGTTGTCGCCGACCATTCTTCGCCGAGCCGCCGACGGATCGACGATTCCCGGGGGCGATCTTCCGCTGAAGGACGCCTTCTTCTTCCCGCCCAATCGCCTCATCGACGAGGGCGGCATCGCGCCGATTCTCCGCGGCCTGGCCTCCCAGCCTATGCAGCGGATCGACGCATTCGTGGTCGAAGACGTCCGTAGCTTCCTTTTTGGCCCCCCAGGAAGCGGCGGGCTGGACCTGGTCGCCCTCAACCTGCAAAGGGCCCGCGAGCACGGGCTGGCAGGTTACAACGAGACGAGAAAAGCTTACGGCCTGTCGCCCGCGACAACATTCACGGATATCTGTTCGGTTCCGGCGGTAGCCGCCAACCTCCAGCAGGCCTTCGGCGATATGGGCAAAGTCGATCTCTGGATTGCGGCTATCGCCGAAGATCCCGTTGGCGACGGAATGGTCGGCGAGACGCTTCGCACGATCCTGGTGGATCAGTTCGAACGCGTCCGCGACGGTGATCGCTTCTGGTATCAGAACTACTTCTCCGGTCCGCTCCTGGCGGAGTTGGAGGCGACGCGCCTCTCCGACGTCATCCGTCGCAACACCGAAATTGGCGACGAATTGCAGGACAACGTTTTCCTGTTGTCTCAGGGCGAGATCCCCGCGGTGTCGACCTGGGGACTGATTTCATTCGCCCTCCTGCTGCTCATCGCCGGAACCGAGACCCTGCGTCGAACTTCTCTTACAGGTTCATTGGCAATTCCGCGACATGCGCCGCGCCGATGATACCCGCGCTGTCGCCAAGGACAGCCGGTCTTAGACGCGCCGGACTTAATGATTCCGTGCAAGACGATACGATTCTTGAGTTCAACTCGGGGAAGTGCTCAACGACGCCGCCGCCAAGAACTATGATTTCCGGTTGAAACCGATCGTTCAGTGTTTCCAGCGCCCGCCGAACTGACGCGATCATGTACTCAATGGCCTTGGCAATGGCTCCATCGGGCGCGCTCTTCCAGGCCGTTTGAAGATCGGCCAGCGACCCGGAAACGCCGGATGAAACCGGGCGACGCCCCGCGCCGGGCCCGTGTTCGATCGCCAATCGCTCCAGCGCCCGACCTGACGCGACGGTTTCCAGACATCCGCGAAGACCGCAGGCGCACACGCGGGCCGTCGCCGACCGATCTACCACCAGCGTCGCCGCATGCGTCGTTCGAGGCTCGTCCAGGGGAACGAATTGGCCGCCTATCACGATCCCGCATGCAACCCCGGTGCCCAATCGAAGATGCACGAATCGGTCCGGTCGCGGCGAGCAGGCGAGATATTCCCCCCATGTCGCCGCCTGGGCGTCGGTCATGACCCGCACCGGAAGATCCATCGCCGCGGACATCGCCTCTGCGACCGCGAATCCCTCCAGAAACGAAAGACCGACACAGCGCAAAACCCGACCCGACCTTCGATCAATCAGCCCGGGGATGGCCAGACCC
>JBGTDB010000029.1:0-2472 GCA_041748515.1 Phycisphaerae bacterium | reverse complement strand
GCACTAGATATAGTCGCCGGCCATAACCACGGACCGCGCGTTTTTCTTAACAACCGCGACGGCACTTGGAAAGCCTCCTGCGAAGGTCTGCCCACTCCACTGATTGGCGGACTTTATTTCAACGTGGAAGTCGCAGACATGAATGGCGACGGTCTCCCGGATCTTGTCGCGGCCAATTGGATTGATGGTCCGGAGATATATCTCCAGCAAGGCGACGGCTCCTGGAAAAAGCAGCCGGACATTTTCCCCGAGATGAACGGAGGCTCGACTGCTCTGGCCATCGGAGACATTGACGGCGATGGGCATACCGACATCGTCGTGGCGGGCCGCCTGACCAACGATCCCGGATTCAGTCGCGGGGTCTTCGCCCTGTACAACGACGGAACCGGAAAAATGCGTTTCGCCGAGCCGAGTGGCTTCCCATCCACGGGTTTGGCCGCCTTTGCCGGCGCGACCCTGTTCGACTTCACCGGAAACGGACTGCTCGACGTGGCCATCGGGAGCGGGCTGATCGTAGAGTCCGCCCCCGGACCAACCGAGCCGATTCTGGCCCCTCGGCTAATCGTCTGGTGTACGCACCCGGCAAACAAATAGACGGCGAAGCTCCGCAATATTTCGCTTAAATTATCCAGCCAAAGGCCCGAATAGGGGGTCGCGGGTAATCCTGCACCCTTTCATGGGCGATTTCTCGCCATATTTCGTCCAATCGCCTTGACTCGACCCTTCCAATCCGGGAACATTCGCTGAGTCAGGATTGCGTTGTGAACGGGGGCTCGGGGGGCGATCTCACCATTCCGAAGCATCAATTTCCATGGTCGCCCAATAATCGATGACGCCCCAGACGGCCGCCTCCATTGATTGGCAACCGGCGTTCACGGCCGCCTAATGTTCACTGCGGCCCATTGGTCGGCAGGGAGAAATTCGATGAGAACAAGTATTACCGCGATTACGTCCGTCGTTATCGGTCTCGCCTCCACGGGTCTGCTCGCCGCCCCACCCTCAGTCCGTTCCGTGAACGCCAATGCCGGCTTATCAGACCACCGATCCAATGATTGCATCAGGGGTTGCAACGCCGACGCCAAGGCGAGGCTTTCGGCGTGTCTGGCCGGCGGCGGCGAACGCGCCGAATGCGCACCGGCCGTTCACGAATTTCTGCAACAGTGCCTTTCGAATTGCGATCGACCGCCGACCTGCAAAGAACTCTGCCGCGAGAAATCCCGAACCACACTCACCGAATGTCTCAAGGCCGGCGGTTCGAATGAAGATTGCCACCAGCGCGCACGCGAAGTGCTGGCAGCCTGCCTGGAAGCGCAGTGCGCACCGCCAGGCCCATGCGAAGCCCGCTGTCTAGACTTCGCCACAGACCTGTCCAAGGAATGCATCGAGGAAGGCGGCGATCCGGACGAATGCGCGGCAAGCGCCCGCCTGGCGCTTGGCGACTGCATCGAAGAAGACTGTCGCCCCATCCTGAGCTGCCAGGATCGCTGCCGGCATCATGCGGCCATGGTTCGGCGCCTCTGCCTGGTCAACGGCGGATCGGAGCCGCTATGCGCAAGACGTGGCCTCGAATTCCTCGAATCCTGCATTCTCGACCATTGCAGCCGCCCCTCCTGCGAGGACGCTTGCGAGGAAGCAGCAACGCGACATTTCCGCGATTGCCTGTCCCAGGGCGGCCTGCCCGATGAATGCGCCGAACCCGCTCGGGCGTTTCTCGCCGATTGCATCGACACCCGATGCGTTCCGCCTCAGCCCTGCGAAGACCGCTGCGGCCGAGTGGCCCGCCGAGTCATGGGATTCTGCTACGACGCCGGCGGCTCCCCGGAAGAGTGCGAACGCCGGGCGACCGAGGCTTACGAAGCCTGCCTTTTTGATAGCTGTCCGCCGGCCGAATGCGACGAAGAATGCGTAAGCCGGGCCGTTGCGGCCTATGACGAATGTCTCGAAGAAGGCCATTCGCCGGACGAATGCACCGAACGGGCTCGGAGAATCCTCGGCGATTGCAACGACAAGAATTGCCCCGAGCGGCTCTCCTGCCAGAATCGTTGCCAGCGAGTCGCCCGTAATGTTTACTCCGTTTGCGTCGAAATCGGCGCTCCGCACGAGCAGTGCCTGGAACGCGCCGGCCATTCGCTGAACAGGTGCATCAACGAGAATTGTCTCGATCTTTGCGGGGGTATCGCCGGGATTCAGTGTCCGGAAGGAATGGTTTGCCAGTACCCTCCGGCAACGTGCGAGATCGCCGATCAGCAGGGCGTTTGCGTGCCTCTGCCCCAGGTCTGCCCGCGGATTTACGCCCCCGTTTGCGGCTGCGACAAAATCACCTACGGCAACGCGTGCGAGGCCCTCAGCGCCGGACAGGCCATTAACCACCCGGGGCCGTGCCGATAGCCTTCGACCGCCGTTGAGGCATCGGCCAATAGGCTCCACACATAAAATCTATCTCAAAATCCGTGTGGCACCGGTTTTTAACCG
>JBGTDB010000028.1:0-4314 GCA_041748515.1 Phycisphaerae bacterium | reverse complement strand
CCCCCCTTGGCAAGGGGGGAAGAACAGCGACCGGCGGGCGGCGTTGTTCGATTGATCGGTGTGCCACTGCTCTTTGAGCAGTGGTATCCTCCGCACCAGATGAACCCGCTGATTCGAAAGACCCGCGAAGCATGGAATCATCCGCGCCATGCTCACTTCGTTACGTATTCGTGTTACCGCCGGTTGCCCTTGCTTACCCGCGAGCGGAGTTGCCGCTGGGTTGTGGCCGCCATGGACGAAACTCGGCGATCGCTCAACGTAGCGCTCTGGGCATACGTGATCATGCCGGAACATGTACACGTCCTGCTGTACCCGCACGGATCGAATTACGAAATGCGTCGCATCCTTGCTGCCTTGAAGCGGTCGGTCAGCGTTAGAGCCCGCGCGCACTTGCAGGAAATCGGCGACACCCGCTGGCTGGAGCGGCTTACGGTGGAGTACCCAACGCGCCGCGTGTTCCGCTTCTGGCAACCGGGCGGAGGGTTCGACCACAACATCTTCAAAGAGAAAGCCGTCCCGGTGGTTATCGATTACATTCACAATAATCCGGTCCGGCGTGGGCTGGTTTCAACCCCCACCGATTGGGAATGGTCGAGTGCATGCTTCTGGGATGGTCAGACCGATGTCCGACTCAAAATGGATCAACCGGTTGCGTGAACAGAGCACTGCTCACAGAGCAGTGGCACACCGATCAATTAACGGTGCCATCAGCCAGTGGCTCGCTGTACTGCTCGATTCCGTCGCGGCGCGGAGAGGGCGCGGAGTTTGACAGGTTTCCGGTCGTGCCGTAATCTGGGCAGGATTGCAGACACGGCGAGGCAGGGTCGGACGGGGCCGTCCATGTATTGCTCCGCTCCCTTGCGGGTGCGGATCCGAAAAGGCGTCGGCGGATCGGATCTGGCCGGCGCGGGCTGGAGATGAGCGAGTTTAGAGCAAACAATCGCGGGTCTTAGGCCCGCTGAGAGGAATTTATGTTACCAGTAAAAAAAATATCCAAGACCCGAACTCGGACGCGGCGAGCGCATCACGCCCTGCGGCCGTTGTCGCTAAGCTCGTGTCCCAAGTGCGGCAAGGTCAAGCTGCCCCATGCCGCGTGCCGGGCGTGCGGGTTTGTCAGCGAAAAGCTGATGCTTCCGACCAAGGAAGCCAAGGAAGAATAGATCGCCTTCGGCGAATGCGGAATGGCGAATGCAGAACGGGCCATTGCGCGAAGGAACCGACCCGTGGGACGAACCGGCGATGTGGCGCGGGGACGCGTGATTTTTCGCCATGGGTGAGTTCGGGCGGACTGAATCCACCCGGCTCGGATCCGTGGGCTTGGGATACGCTCTAAACCGACTAACGACAAAACCGCGGCGGCATGAACCATCGAATCCCATTGCGCTTCGCCGGAACCGGGGCCTACGTCCCGGCGGAAGTGCTTTCCAACGAACATTTCGTAAAACACCTGGACACGTCGGACGAATGGATCGTCACGCGGACGGGAATACGCGAGCGGCGTCGGGCGGGCAAAGACGAAAGCACCTCGACCATGGCGGCCAGGGCGGCCGAGTCGGCCATCGCCGATGCGGGCCTTTCCATCGATGAAATTGAGCTGATTATCGTGGCCACGGCCACGCCGGATTGCTCATTTCCGTCTACGGCGGCATTCGTGCATGAGCGGCTTGGGTGCAAGAACATTCCGGCGTTCGACGTGAGCGCGGCGTGCGCCGGATTCCTGCATGCCAAGATGGTGGCGGGGGGGCTGCTGAACTCCGGCGTTTATAACAACATCCTGGTGATCGGGGCCGAGACGCTTACCCGCTTCATTAACATGGAGGATCGTTCGACGGCGATTCTGCTGGGTGACGGGGCCGGGGCGGTCATCGTGAGCAAGGCCCTGGACGCGGATCAGGGCATTTTATACTCGTCGCTGGGCGCGGACGGGAAGAATTCCAAGCTGATCTGGCTGCCGGCGGGGGGGTCGCTGCTGCCGGCGTCGGCGACCACGGTGGCCGAGCGATTGCATTTCATGAGCATGCGCGGGCGCGAAGTATACAAGTTCGCGGTGGTCAAGATGGCCCAGTTAATCGACGGCGCTCTACAGTCCACGGGCATCACGCCGGAAGAATTGAAGATGGTGATACCGCACCAATCAAATCTGCGGATCATTGAATCGGTAAGGGAGCGGTTGGGTTTGCCCGCTGAGAAAATCGCGGTGAACATCGATCGCTATGGGAATACTTCCGCGGCGTCGATTCCGATCGCGCTGGATGAGGCGAAGCGGGCGGGAAAGTTGCGGTCGGGCGACCTGATCATGATGATCGGCCTGGGGGCGGGGTTGACCTGGGGCGTAACGATCATGCGGTTGTAGAACAGAACGATGACGAAATCGGCAATAATTTTCCCGGGCCAAGGGGCTCAGTCGGTAGGCATGGGCCGCGATTTTTTCGAGGCCAGCGCCGAGGCGCGACGGGTTTTCGAGCGAGCCAATGAGGTCCTCGGATTTGACATTGCGAAGGTCTGCTTCGAAGGCCCGGCCGAGCAGCTTGAGCGGACGGACGTTCAGCAGCCTGCGGTTTTTACAACCATCGCCGCCATCTGGGAGGCCTGGTGCGCGGCCGGCGGGGGAAGGGATGAGTTTGCGTGTGCGGGCGGGCTCAGCTTGGGCGAGTACACGGCGCTCTATGCCGCCGGGGCCGTTTCTTTTGACGACGCCCTGCGGCTGGTTCAACGAAGGGGAGCCTTAATGCACGAGGCGGCCCAATCGCCGCCGAGCGGCATGGTTTGCCTTGTAGGAGGCGATGAAGAGAAGGCCGACGCGGTTTGCCTTGAGGCCGCTCAGGGCGATGTGCTTGCGCCCGCCAATTTCAATTGTCCCGGTCAGATTGTGATTGCCGGGACCAAAGCGGCCTGTGCGCGGGCGGTCGCAACCTGCGAAAAGTTCGGACTGCGGGCGGTGCCGCTGGCGGTGGGGGGGGCGTTTCATACGGCGCTGATGGGCTCGGCGGCCGAGGGGCTTGCCCCGGTCCTTGCCCAAACAATGTTCACGTCGCCGAGAATTCCGGTTATCTCCAATGTGGATGCCCGCTATCATGGGGATGCGGACGCGATCCGCCGGGCCATGGGCATGCAGGTGACGCATCCGGTCCGGTGGCAGACGTGCATCGAACGGATGGTGGCGGACGGCGTTTCGCGTTTTGTCGAGATCGGCCCGGGGCGGGTTTTGACGGGCTTGATGCGAAAGATTGATAGGAACGTCGCGACAGTCAATGTTTCGTCGGCCGATGCGTTGTCGCAAGCCGCGGTTTCGTGATTGAAGCTCTGAGCAATCGAAGTGAATGACGCCATGAAAGAACGAGTTGCGATTGTGACAGGGGCCAGCCGCGGCATCGGACGGGCGATTTGCCTTTCGCTGGCCCGTCGTGGAGCAACCGTCGTGGCCTGTGCCCGCGGCGAAGCTGGACTTCGAGAGCTTTGCGACGCGGCCGGCCGCCAGGAGCTTTCCGGGAAGATTGTTCCGCGAACCCTGGATGTTTCCGACAAGTCGGCGATCGATCCGTTTGTGGACGAAATCGCTGCCAAGTTCGAGCGAGTCGACATTCTGGTCAATAACGCAGGCATCACGAGAGACGGCCTGCTGATGAGCATGGACGACGAACAGTTCGAGGAAGTTCTGACCACAAACCTGCGGGCCGCGTTCTGGCTGACTCGCTCCATCAGCAAACTGATGGTTCGACAGCGTTATGGACGGATCGTCAACATCGGCAGCTATTCGGGCGAGTGCGGCAATCCCGGTCAGGCGAACTATGCGGCGAGCAAGGCCGGCCTGAGCGGCTTCAGCAAGGCGGTCGCCAAGGAACTCGGTAAGAGAAAGATCACTTGCAACGTCGTCGCTCCGGGATTTATCGAAACGGACATGACGTCCACATTGCCGGAGAAAGTGACGGAAGGGGCCAAGCAGATTACCCCGCTCGGACGATTCGGGCAGGTCGAAGAAGTCGCGGAGGTCGTGGCGTTTCTGGCAAGCGATGCGGCGTCGTACGTCACCGGGCAGGTTATTATGGTGGACGGCGGAATGAGCACGTAACACCCCCTTTGGCCATCGGACCAAAAGCGGCGAACGTCGAATGATGAATGAAGGCCCAGGGTAGCGACAAGAGCCGAAGGGAGCATGCAAAGTTGCGCGCGAGTCGCCGCATTGGGAGGGTTCGTGCGGGCTGAAGCCACGCGGCTCGCCTTTACGCGGGTTGGAAGGGGCAATCGCTCCCTGACGGTCGCGGTTCAAAAATGACAATAGCGGCGTTGCGGGCCGGGCCGGATGCGGCTAGGATG
>JBGTDB010000027.1:0-6164 GCA_041748515.1 Phycisphaerae bacterium | reverse complement strand
TAGGACCAACTTTACCAACTGTCGAAACTGACGGTTTAAGCGGTCTTTTCAAGCCGGCTTTTATCTTTCCTGTGATAAGCTCGATCAGCCCTTCTGCTGTGCCGTTCAATGCGAACTTGCCGGGAGGATTAAGTAATACCGATGTGTTCTTTACCCCGTACCTTTCGGTGCGATCGGCCGCAAGCCCCAAAGCCACATCCGCTTATTGGACGGTCTTACTCGGAACCGGCTTCCAGTCCAACACAAGCGAGGATGCGGATCCGGAAGTTCAAGTAACAAAGGGAGCGAACCCCCACGCGGATGGCTCCACAAACGCTAGGCGAATCTCCTTTGATTTAACCGGCATTTGTGTTGTCTTCCTGGAGACTTCCGACGACGCTGGCGGCGTCGAAGAGGTCCGTATTGCTGCCCACGAGATTGCCCATACGCTCGGAGTGCCCCACGATCCAACGGGTACTGGTGGACTGATGGAGAAGTATCCGACGGGGCAGCCCGGGTTTTTGCCAGCAAATCTCAATAGACTTCGGGACTATGTTAAACCATAACGGAGTATTCAATATGCTTCCACCAGTTGTGTATGTACCCCTGACTTCGCTGTTCACGCTGTCTATCGTGATCGCACCACCAAGTGGGCCTGCGGCGACGATCGAGCTGGAAACACCGCTCAGGCCATACTCCGCAGCACTATTGCGGATTCATATCCCCCAGTGCTCGCACAATGGTAAAGCGCGACTGTTTCTAACCATCCAAGGTCCGTCAGATTCTGCGAGTCGCGAACTTCACCTATTTACTCCCGAGTCGCTAGAACTTCCCGAATCGGCGTTTACCATGACGGAAGCGGGAGATTGCTTCGCCGCAATACCCTGCTTTCTTTCTGCCACCAAGTCGATAGAAGATATCGAACATCCGTTTTCAGAACCTGGGAAGTACCGTATATGCCTTATGCAGGGCACTGCCGGCACTGATGCAGCGATGCCCTTGGCCGTAACTGCTATAGTGGTTCGGGGCGAGCCGCTTCCTGAGGATCTGAAGTTCTTCCGATTAGCAAAGAATCAAGCAGCAACTCTGCTTGGAATTGATGCCGAGCATGCCGATGTCCTAGGGTTCCGCGTTGGCTTGGCCTTAACGGCGCGGATTGTGGATTCAGCACGGAATCGCAGTGACCCGACTCATGGTGATGAGACATGGTCCGACGTTCTTTCGCAGATTGCAGATTCTGCTCCTGGATCATCGTACGCGCCATATCTATGGTACTATGCAGCATGTTCATACCTCTGGCAGAAAAAAGAGGGGTTCATCGCTCGCGAATATCAGATTGAGCTCCCGGATCAGCGAGTCACGAGTCTGGCATTCTATAGTGCCGCCCGACGCGCGCTAGAGCTAGCAGTATTGCATGGTGACGATTTCATCAAGCCGCTTGCAGTTCAATTTCTTGCGGGATTGCTCGCTTGGGAGGGGGACTTCGAACAAGCTCGTGATCTGATTGCCCGTTCAAAGGACATGGGCGTCAATGAGGAACAAGCAGAGCATGTGCGCCAATACATCGGGCAACTCGAATTGAAAGACGATGCACGCAAAACTAGTCGGCCTTGATGTACCCTTCGATTGGCTCCACTTCTCGTCCGACGGCCAGTGTTGCGAGATCGGGGAGGGCTGTTGCGGGGACTCGTGTTGTCCGCCGGAGCGGCGAACGTCATTACGACAACATCCCTGGATCAGTGGCCGCAGGATGCGTGGGAATTCGGGATCAGCAGCACGCCCGGCCGGACCATGCCGGTGGCGTTTGAGACGTTGCGTCTGGGGCGTCCGCTCCAGCCCTGGGGGAGGGCCAACCTTCTCGGACCGACCCCGGCCGACCCCAATCGAACCGGGTTGATCTACCGCCAAATCGACGATAACGATGGTCTGGCATATGGCGGCAATCTGGAGGTCACGCCGCCTTTGCCGAATCATCCGCTGGGACGGATCGTGGTGGGCACCATGCCGGCGGCACAAACAACATTCCTGGCGCGCCAACAGGTGCAGGGGCCGCTGATCGAATTAAATACGAACTGGCTCCTAGTGGGTCACATCGACGAGTTTATGGCCTTCGCTTCAGTCGGCCCAACCCCGGCGTGGCAGGTGGTCTGGTCGGATCCGCTTTGGGGCATGAACCTGCTGAACAGCGTGCCGGCCGAAGAGCCGTTATTCTATGACAGTCCGACCACCGAACTGATGTTTGGAACGGCCACCGGCGGGTCCGCCAATACCCTCCTCGACGACACCCCCGGTGTGGACTTCACGACCGGTCCGGCGTGGCAGTTCGTCCGCATCTACGACGGACCAGGCGCACGCCAAATCGCCGAGATCGTCGACCGCACGCCCAACACGCTGACAATCGGAACGGTGTGGAGGTTTGAACATGTAGAAGAGCTGGAGAACGCCATTCTAGGAGGCCTTACAGCCGTTACTCGCAGATTTGGGTCGTGGTTTGCTGGCAACGAACCGCAGGGCGGGTCTCGCTATGCTGTCGTTACAGGCGCGAAAATGTGGAGTATGATTGACCCTCAGATTTCAGATTTCGTTGATGTACCCGCCTTGATCACTGCGGGAGAATTGGATGTTGATTCCCGTCTGGCCGTCCGCAGCAATGCCGCATGGAACAACATCGTCTTGGCGCAATCCGCACTCAACCCAGCATTAGCTGGATCGGGTGGATTTACGAACTTCGTTCCGGCACTTTATTTGGGCGATCCTGATTCCGCGCGATCTATGTTCGCATACATTCCCGGCCTCGTAAACTTCCAGGAGTGGAACGGGCAGCTCTGGATGCCACGCCCCTTTGGGCCACGGGTCAGCGGGAAGGACGTGTTCGAGACGGCCGTTGAGAACGCATTCGGAGCGGCCAACGTACACTTTATCGACAACTGGGACACGTATCACCGATTGTTCGGTGAAGTGCATTGTGGAACCAATGTCATCCGTGATCCACCCGCTGAATACCAGCAATGGTGGGAGAACGCACCATAGAAGGGATGGCCGCTATGAACATGAGAACATGCATACTCGTCTCGGCGGTCTGACGACCGCTCTTGGCGTAGCTCTGTTTTCCATTGCCGTAAATGGGCAGCGGCTCGATGAGCATCCGATCTTGGCTAAGTATCCATCGCCGGACGATCTTCAGCGGGCCGTCGACGAATTCAAGCGAACCCATGCCGAGGAATACCGCACGGCGATGGTGGACTTTACACTAGCGGTTCGTTCGAATCTGGAAGTCGAATGGCCGCGGATTGGTCCTCCGCCGCGCGCGATCCCGGAATGGCCGTTACGGTTACCGGCACTGAGACCATTTTATGAGATGCTGGTAGAATTATCTGAGCGCAAGCGGGAGGATGGCGATGAATTGTGGATTGCGTTCTATCAGGAGCACATGGACTCGATAACGGTGGAGTTTACTCCGGCGGTTCGCATGGTGGCCCTGGACGTTCTGCTCAATGGTTGGGACGACTGGCCCGGCTGGGACAGCGATCGGCTAAAAGGGTACCGCGAGAGATACCCGGATTGCGACAGAATTGCAGCAGCCACTGTGCTTCGCGGATATGACCATCATGATTCGCAACTGCGTTATGCACGGGGCGATAAGGATGCATTCAGAAGAGGCCTGGATGCCAATGGGTTTTATTTGCGGATGCTTGTAGATCCGGAACTGTCGTCTGAGCTGCGCAGAGCAGCCAGGCCTTCAAGTGACGATCTGCGCGGAGATGTTGATGCATTGGATTATGTCGTGAAAGCCTATCTCGGCTCCGATGACGACGGTATTCGGAACCGGTGTCTTGGCGTTGCCGGCAGTCTCTCTCAGACCCTTCCGAAAGACAAACATCTGGAATTCTGGATCCCCTTCCTGAATGCGTCAGATGTGCGGCTTCGGAGGATAGCGACCTCGGCAATGGGAAACAGCCGCACTCGCCCGCGCGACGTACCACCCGAACTGCACCCGGATTGGGAAATAGTCCAGCGTCTTCGAACGATCGAAACGAGTGATTCCGAAGAGTCAGTGCGCGTCGCTGCAAGACTCGCGATTGAGCGACTCTTGGACGACCGTCCTCCGCGCGGCCATGTGAAGTACGACAAGCCAGAGCAGTAGCCGAATCCCGTTCGCATGGGACGGCCACGCGTACCCGCCGGGAAGTGGCGGGAACCCTCCGGATCCGGGCGGTTCGATTCCTTGCCGTGGTTGCTGCTGGCTGTGTCGGGGGTGCCCTCCTTATCCTCCCAATTGCTGTATGAGCACGCGCAATGACGGCAATCCCTGCACCCTGGGCGATCGTTGTGACGTATTCTGCATGGATGGAACCGAAGAGCCGCCGGAAGGCTGTGGTGGCGAGGGATCGTGGTTTTACGGCTGCCACGGGCCGATTCCGAAAGACTGCGACGACGGGGAATCCGTGCACGGAGAACTCATGCGAGTCCGCTGCCGGGGGGTGCGTGTCGGAGTCTCGGCCGGACGGGACGTCTTGCGGCGAAGGGAAAGTGTGCAGTCAGGGCAACTGCGAGGACTCCTGAACGCTCGTTTAACGATCTGCCCCATGGAAAACACACACGCCCTGTCGATTGTCCGTCGAACTCAAAAGGGACGACTACGGGGCGAAGTCGTCGGTTTTTTCATATCCATCGGGGACGACGAGCTTAAACGGATCCCTGTCCAGCTTCGGATTGGGCTTCAGATTGGTCAGCGTGGTGGTGATCAGGCCGTCGGGCCCCTCGCTCCGCCGATTGGCATAGACCCTTGCGGCCCGGCGGGGAAGATAATCCTTGACCGAGATCGCCCAGGTCACTGACTTTGGCGACGAGCTGCTCAGTGGCACGAACACCTCGTAACACTTCTCGCCGCCGACTTCGACAATGCCGCGCAGCTCGGCCCCGCTCGATTCCAGTTCATCCTTGAGCGGCTCCTTGGCGGTAAACTCGGCCAGAAGGGCTCGCTGAATGTTGCGGCCGTCGGACCCGAGGACCACCGGATCAAGGTCGTAGTGGGCCTTCTTCGTTCGCGGATCAATCAAATAATAGTCCTTGCCGTCGCACCCGGCCTTGTAGTCCAGCTTTTCTTCCGAGCCGGCCTTTTGCAGCTCAACCTCGCAGCGGAATCGGGGCACGTCGTATTCCGCCAGCGGACCGACAACGGCCTTGCCCCGGACCTGCGGCACGAACTGCTGCAACCACTCGGTGGCCTCGATGGTGATGTCGTAGGAAACCGTTTCGCACTTGCGAAGGGCGTCGCGGCATTTGGTGAGAATCTCCTTCGGGTCCGACAACGGCGCATCGTCGGCAAAGGCCGTCGGCGCGGAAAGAGTCAAAGCACAAAGCAACAGGAAAAACCGGCTGGCGATCATCATCATTCTCCGATCGGTTGGTCGCAATAAACTGGAGAAACTCCGAAATAACTCTCCAGGCACTCATCAACATTGTCCCGCCTCGCCGCTCCGTTGCAAGCTAACCGCCGGTCTCGCGGCGTTTACGAACGGCGTCGGCCCGGCGGATGCCGGCCTCGTAGAGCCTGGAGAAGTCTTCGCCCTCGATGCGGAGGGCGGCCGCGATGCGAACCAGCACTTCTCGCTCGGCCTCGCTGATTTCGCCGTCGATCCGGGCCTGGGCGACGAGCAATTCGAAGGCTTCCCCGGCCTTTTGCGGGTTGGGAATAAGGATGTGGTCGGGAATGGTCTTGTTGGTTTCCGCCTCGGCCAGCATGGCATCGAACGAAACCCGCCCGACTCCGCATCGCCGGGCCAGCCCCGCCAACACGCCCTTCTCGCTGCGACGCACCTCACCATCCGCAACCGCCAATGACAAAGCCGCCCGCAATAGCTCCAAATCCTGCATGTTCTTGGCTCCCGGCTGATTCCAGCCGGTACCATGTTAGCCAACAACCGCGCCGCTGAAAATCATGTCGACAGTTTGAAATCGGTCAGAATGGGCCATTAATGGTTAGGACTGGCAGGGACGCAAATGTTTCCGGAGGCGAATTTCGTTGACTCGAGCCTTATAAATCCAATATATTGGGGCAATAAGGCTTAAGCAATGCTTTGGGGGGCGGTTGGTCCAAACCGAGCTATTTGGCTTTGCGGCGGAGGAAATTTACGGTCTGCGCGCATGTTTTGTGGCGGGCACTCGGCATGGTGGTCCAAAAT
>JBGTDB010000026.1:0-9295 GCA_041748515.1 Phycisphaerae bacterium | reverse complement strand
GGCACGGTGACGATCGCCGTCGGGGTGTACCAAAAAACTGTTTCGGTCACCGTGCGCAACGGCCAGGCAAGTGTCGACTGAAAGGCGGAAACATGAAGCTTAAATCCCGGCTTAGCTCAATCATGGGAGTCGGGCGAACTTCGTCCGGTTTGATCCGGCCTCGCCGGGCAATGAGCATCGTCGAAGCCGTTTTCTCAACCGTCCTGGTGGCCGTGATCGTGGTGGCGGCGCTGGGCACCGTTGGAGCCTCCGTTTCCGCACAATCGAGGCTGACGGATCACGGACAAGGCCAGATGCTCGCCCTCGACCTGATGGCCGAAATCAGGGAACAGGCGTTCTCCGAACCGGACGAAGCCTCGGTTTTTGGGCCTGAGGCGACTGAACAGACCGGATCGCGTGCCGCGTTCGACGACGTTGACGATTACCACAATTGGCAGGACGACCCGCCGACGTACAAGAATGGAACGCCAATTCCAGGATTCGACGAATGGCAGCGGTCCGTCAATGTGCAATGGGTCTCGCCGAACAACCTGACCCAAGTAAGCCTCACGAATACCGGCGTGGTCCGCATCACGATTACTGTGACCCATCACGGCAAGACAGCCGCGGTTCTGACCGCCGTCAGGGCGGACCGATTCCCGGACCCGATTATCGAGAGTCAATAGCGAGTTTGGCGGGGCGATTGCTCCTGAAAATCCATGAGTCGATTCAAACAATTGCAAACATGCTCCTGCGTAGCTTCCCGCAGGCAATGCCGGTTCTTGGCGGGCGACGCCCGCCGGCACAGCGGGTTTATGGCGGGCGACGCCCGCCGTCGGGCCACGGCCTATCTGGCCGTTGTGGGAACGTCAGTTGTCGTGGCCCTGATCGGCCTGGCCGCGCTGACCACCGTGCGAATCGAGGCTCGATCCCTTCAAGGAGGCGGCGACCTTATGGAGGCCATGCACTACGCCCAATCCGCCATCGAAATGGGCCGGTACAAGATTCGCAACGACCCCAACTGGCGCACTAACCTGACCAACGGAACCTGGATTCACGAGAAACCCATTGGCAGCGGACTCTATTCTCTAGAGGGCCTGGATCCCATCGATGGGATCATCGCCAACATTCTGGATCACCCGCTGACACTGATCGGAACGGGCATCAAGGGTGACGCCCGATATAAGTTGCAGGTTCGATTGCAATCAAAGGGTGGAGCGCTGACCTGTTTGCAGGTGCCTCAGCACTCGGGCAGTAACACGACAATGAGCGGCGCGACAGTCTCGGCAACTGGTGGTCCGGTCAGCTCCAATGGTTCCGTATCGGTCTCCAGCTCCAACGTCGGTGCCAACGTCGAGGCCGTGGGCTCAATCACCGGCAGCTACTATTGGGGAACCAAGACCTCGAGCATTTCGCCGCGGACCATGCCCGAAACATCCGTATTCGATTACTACATCGCCAACGGTACGCCGATCAACATCGCAAGTATTCCCAAGGCCAATGGCGTTCCGACCATTCAGGATGTCACGCTGAGCAATCTGACGAATCCCTACGGCGGAACCAATCTCCAGGGTATTTATGTCATCAGCTGCGCCGGATCGAACTTGAGAATCAGAAACTCTGCCATCGTCGGGACGCTGGTTGTTCTTGACCCGGGCGAGTTCAGCATACAAAACGGCATAAACTGGATACCGGCCGTACCCAATTACCCAGCTTTGCTCGTGCGCGGAAATGTTCAGCTTGCTTACACCAAATTGGATTTCGCCCTGAACCTGGTTACCATCCCATCTCTCGTTACCGGATTGATCTACGCCTCAAACGACGTTTCAACGTCGGCCTCGGTAACCGTTACGGGCGCGCTGATCGCCGGGAGAAACATCAGCAATACGGGAGCCCTCACCTTAACATACGACCCGACCCTTCTCTTGGCGCCCCCACCGGGTTTCTCCGGGGAAAGCGGCGATATCGAGGTTGTTCCCGGGAGCTGGAAGCGCGTGGTCGATGCGATCGAACTGTTCGTCGAAGTACCCGACTTGTAAACCATCGACTTGCCAACCCTATAGCACTTGCATGATTGCGTTAATCGAAGGTGCTGCCGAAGCTGCCTGACACAGTTTGACTTGCACAGACAACTCGCCCGAGTCTCGGCGGCATGTGGGATCTGTGCCCGAGCCCCGCCATTCATGGCGGGCGTCGTCGTCTCCCGCCCGGCGATTCCGCCAAGGTTCGGGTGAATCCAACCAATGAAGTGCGATGGCCTGCTAGCCCTTAAGTGTCACGGTCTCCGCATCCCCTTGGGCCACCGGAACCCGCCAGATCCTCCGATGCGGAACGCACAATCCGCCGTCCCCCGACGTGCAACTGGCGAATGCTACCTCCACCCGCCATTCTCCGTTGGCATGATTTTTCGCCCCGGGAATTACAACACGCAACTGAGCGGATTCTGATTTACCTGTCCGCTGAGCAAGCGTTTCTCCGTTTTCGCACACCCGAACCGACCACGGTGCCTCCGCATTCCAATACGCATCTTTCGGAAGTTGAATATCGATGGTCAGCTCGACGTCCCGGCCCGGCGCAATCGCAATCGCGTCGGCGGTGATCACTGCTTCAGCATCCTCATCGACCTGCGGTTCCCTCAGCCCATCGAGGATCACTTCCCGCCATTCGCCTGTCTTCAAATTCACCATCACCACCCGATGGTTGTTCGTGTCCGCGACGAAGAGGCGATCGCCAAGAACGCTGAGCCCGCCCGGCTCAAAAAACGCGACCGACCCATCCGGTGACCCGGCGGAGCCGGGTTTGAGGGGGCGAATGCCCCCGGTTCCCGGTTGGCCGGTGCCAAAGAGCGTGCGAACCGATCGCGATCCCGGATCCACCGCCTTGATCTTGTGGTTATAGGTGTCCGCGACCAGCAGCAGATTGCCCCAGCCGGCGACTCCGAGTGGATGTTGCAACTTCGCCTTGGGGGCAGCGCCGTCCACGTCGCCGAAAGAAAACAATCCTTCGCCCACAACCGTGAAGACCTGCTCACTGGCCATGTCGATTCCGCGAATGGCACTGACTTCGCTGTCGGCCACGTAGAGTTTGCCGCCCAGGGTACAGATGCCCGAAGGCTGGGCGAACGCGGACGTCTCAGTGGGGCCGTCCACCAGATTCTCCCGCCCGTTGCCGGCGAGGGCCCGGGCAAAGCCAACCGGCAGGTCGATTCGCCATATCTGGTGCGTCCCCGCCATGGCCACATAGAGAGTCGAGCCTTCCCGCGCCAGATCCCACGGCGAGTTCAACCCCTGCTGCGTGCCCATCCCGCCGCCGGCCCGATCGTTTTCCATCCGGCCCGTTCCCGCGACCGTGGAAACCTCGTACGTCTCAAGGTCGATGGCACGAATCAGGTGATTCTCCGTGTCGGCGACGTAGAGTTTGCCGTGACCGGCGGCAAGCCCCTGCGGATGATTGAACGAGACCCGCTCGCCCTCCGGCAAAGCCGGTTTATGGCGGGCGACGCCCGCCGGCCCATCCGCCATGCCGACTTCGCCGCTTCCGACAACCTTGATAACCCTTGCCCGGCCGTCCTCGTCGGGCAGTTCGGCAATGACGATGCGATTATGATTCGAGTCGGCCACAAACAGCCGCCCCGACTCCTCGTCTGCCAGGACCTTGCCCGGAAACTTCAATCCGGATGCGGCTCGAACGCTCTGGTCCCGCTGAATCTCAAGCGGCCCGCCCGCAAGCGTGCCGGCACTTCGAGCCTGGGCAAGCGACTGCGAAACGGCCTGATCGATCGCTTCGCGATTTCCCTCTCCGGCGAAAGTGCCCGCGACGCAACCGTTCGGATCGATCACCACGACCGTCGGCCAGCTTCGTACCGCATAGCTTCGCCAGATCTTCATGCTGTCGTCGATGATGACCGGATGGGCGATCTCGTAGCGCAGGATGGCCGCGCGAATGGTCTCCCGAGAGGCCTCATTTGGAAACTTGGCGCTATGTACGCCGATGAACGCCACCGGATCGTGTTTGTACTTCTCTTCAAGAAACGCCAAGTCCGGCAGAATATGAATGCAGTTGATGCAGCAGTAGGTCCAGAAGTCCAGAACCACGACCTGCCCGCGCAGCTCCCCTCCGATTTGCAGCGGCCGATCGGAATTCAACCAGCCCAGTCCCGCATCAAGCTCCGGCGCCCGGCGAAGCCGGGTTTGATGGGGCGAATGCCCCCGAACGCTCATTTCATCTCCCGATAAGTCCATGCCGTATGACAATCTCCGCGACCATGATACATTCGGCAAGGTACTTATCCAACCGAATTTGACCACGGAGCCAACGTGCCGACCGGCAGCAGCCATCGAACATCGGTTGAATCCCTGGAACGCGGAGCCGGGATCAGTCCTGCCCGGGCAGCGGCCGTTGTCATCATCGGCGGCGGAATTCTATATCGGATCGCGCTCGCCTTTCGGATGCCCGTCGGCTACGACGAAATCTTCGACCTGTCCCTTGGATTGTTGCGAATGCGCGACACTGCCGCCGGGTTCTGGGTAGAGGCTCCGATCGAGAAGGCGGCGGCTCTCGCACCGCTCTGGTGGTGGGTTCAATGGATTCCGGTTCGGCTGGCCGGTGAGTTGTCTCTTGCCGCCATTCGAATCATCCCGGTCATTTTGGCCCTGGCGATGCTGCCTATGGCGTGGTTTGCGGCCCGCCGACGACGGGTGTATGGCGACTTCACACCCCGCGCCTCGTTCGACCGTCGCACGGCCTTTGTTTTTCTGGCATTGATTGCATGGTCTGACATCGTCGCATTCACCTGCTCGCGCGGCGAATTCGCCGAACCCCTCTTGCTGCTATTCCTGATTCCATGCGTGGCCCGCGTCGGATCGCTGGATCGCGGCATTGCCCGCGGCGGGCTTTGGTGCGGATTACTGCTGACCCATCTGGGAAAAGGCATGTTTGCCGTTGGTCTCAACGTATTCGCCGAACTGGTCATCATCGCGTTGACCAGGCGGCACTTTGCACGCAGGATGCGCGCCTTGCTCTTGTCCGGCGGAATGGCGATCTTCGCGGTCGGCATTTGGTTAATCGCGGTGCAGGTCCATTATTTGAATCGCCCCATTCCGCACGCCGTCGGCACATTTGAAAACGTGACCTCGCTTGTGCGGGCCATCACGCTCGAGTATCCCAAATACAAAGAACATGTCACCGGGAGCGTGCGAGACGCCCTGCAAATCTGGCTTGATGCCCGCGCCTGGCCGTTGAGTGTTCTTTCGGCGCCGATTCTCGCCTACGCCGCTATTGTCGTGCTGGTGGATGTTTTTCGACGCGCCCGCGCTCGTCTACCCCTTAATTCCAGACAGTTGAAAATCGTCGGCCTGCTGGTCTGGAGTCTCGCCGGTGTTGCCCTGGTGGCCCTTCGCGGAACGGCCGGAGCGAGATTCCATCTGGCCTACCTCCCGGCCCTTTGGCTGCTGGCCGCAAACACTCTTGCCACCACCCGTGCAACGAATTACCCCCGCTTCATCGCGCTATCTCTTATTGCTTCGATTTGGTTTGGGCTTGGATTTGGCTGGTCCTCCTGGACCGATCTGGAAATGAACTTCTCCCGGGCAGCCCTCACGGCCGGGCTGGTCGCCGCCTCGGCCGCGGCCGTGTTATCCCTTGGATGTCGCATCAACTGGCAACCGCGGCTGAACGCCGTCTGGGCCGCCGCCGTCATCGCGCTACCCGCGGCAATCCTCGCAGGACCTCTGGCCTGGGCTCCCGTAGCCGAGAATGGGGCCGAGCCGATGTACGGCTCGAAGGCCCAACGCGCCCTTGACGCCGCTGAGGCTCCCTGGCGCGTAGTCTACGCCGAGCCCTCCGCCAACTTGCACGTCTATCTGTCCCACTATTTCCTAACCCAGAAGGATCTGCAATCGGCTGAGCACTTTGCCCGCCGGGCCATTCTTCGCGATGATAACGACAAGATCGTGTGGTTTTACCTGGGATTAATCCTCGACGCCCAATCTCGGCCATTGGGCGAACGCTTGGCCGTTTGGAAGAAGGCTGCGGAGTTGAGCCCCGAGAGCGTCCGAATTCGAGATCGACTGACGGAATTGACCCGAGAGGCCAAAGAAGTGCCTCCGAAGCCCGATCTTAACGGCCGATCGCCGCCATGACTTCGCGTTTTCAGGCCCCTTTGGTTTCGTTTTAACGGACTTGTGTCATGAAAATTGCCATCACCGGTGCGACAGGTTTTCTAGGTCGATACATCGCCCGCCGTCTCGCAGCGTCGGGGCACCAATGCCGTTGCTGGAACCGGCCAGAGTCGGATCGCGGCGGCTTCGACGGACTCTCCGACCGGATTGAGTGGATTGAGGGCGACTTGTCGAATCCCTCGTCGAACGCGCCGCTCGTTTCCGGCTGCGACGCCGTGGTTCATGCCGCCCTCTACCGGCCCGGCCCGCGGTTCATGGGGGCCGAGGGCGACCTGCCCACATTCGTCGAGCGTAATGTTCTGGGCACCATCCGCCTGATTGACGCGGCCCGAAACGCCGGGGTGCGCAAGGCCGTTTTCATCTCCACCTGCGCCGTCCACGACGTTATCCAGTCCGATCGGAAGCTCGACGAATCTCATCCGCTCTGGCCCAAGTCGCATTACGGCGCACACAAGGCCGCCATCGAGAAGTTCATTCACAGCTACGGCCTCGGTGAGGGATTTGACATTTGCTCGCTTCGACCCACGGGTATTTACGGACTCGCTCGACCAACTGAAAAGTCCAAGTGGTTCAAGCTGGTGCAGGCCGTCGCCCGCGGCGAGCCGATTGATTCCGATCGTGGCGGCAAGGAAGTCCACGCGGCCGACGTCGCCAAGGCGGTCGAGATTCTCCTGGCCTCAGACGGCACCGCTGGTCAGGCCTACAACTGCTACGACATGTACATTGCCGATCAGGACGTCGCAGATATCGCCAAGACCATCACCGGAAGCAAAAGCCGGATCGAGCACCGCAACATGGGCCCCAGGAACCAGATCGACACGTCAAAAATCCGCGCCCTTGGGATGACCTTCGGCGGCCGCCCGCTGCTCGAACAAACCACCCGCGAAATCCTGGCCGGCTGATCAGCACCAAACCTCGCGAACGTCCCGCACGCATGGGGGGTGGCCAGGGCACCGCCGGACAGCTCCGAACTCGGCTGACCCGGCCTGGATTAGGTCGTCAACCACGATTTCCGGATCGGGCGTATCCCTGCCAATCTGGCAGCGGAATCCCAAGGCCACCCCCGCTTTGACAGTACCCGTCAGCCGGTCCGCCCCGTCCATTCCAACCCTCGTCACGTCGTAAGTCCTTGTCCCATAAGGACTTACAGCACTTTAACCCCCGTTTGCGGGCATCGCCCGTCTGTGGAATCCAACATGCAAGTTCAGTGGATGCGCGGTCGGTCCGCGCAAGCTGAGGTGACCCATGCAGGTCGTAAATGGAAACAGGCTAATCCGCGGGCGGCGGCTCCTTTTCGCCCAGTCCGACCGGGCTCTGGCCCCGGGCTGGCACCGCGAGATCGAGGACGTTTTCCAGCCGGTGGGCGTCGTGGTCTGCCGGGCCTGCTCATCGGAAGAGGCGGTTCGAAACATCGAGCTGGGCGGACTGTCCGCGGCCGTCCTTATGGAGGACTCCGACGAGCACGGCGAGATCGACGTTTTCTCCCTGCTTCGGATCATCCGTTCGATCGACGAATCGCTGCCCTGCTGGCTGGTCACCCGGATCACGACCCGCCGGGCGCTCGAACGCGCCCTGGAGCTGCGGGTCCAGAGTTTGATTCAATACCCTAGCGGCGTGGGCGATCTGATCGCCGGCTTGCGAAAGCACTTGAGTGACCCGGCGCTGGAGAACTGATCCCACGCCGACAAACGGAAATGAACCACTGCATCCAAATTCGGAAAGGAGTTTGACAGGTATGGCGAAGCTCAACATGCGTCCCCTCGGCGACAAGGTTATCGTCAAGCGGGTGGAGGCGGAGTCCAAGACGGCCGGCGGCATTGTTCTTCCAGACACGGCCAAGGAAAAACCCAAGCGCGGCATCGTCCTGGCCATCGGCACCGGGCGGCTGCTCGACGACGGAACCCGTAGCGAAATGCAGGTGAAGAAAAACGACGAGGTCGTCTTCACCAGCTACGCCGGCACCGAAGTCAAGATCAACGGCGAAGACTATCTCATCATGGACGAGTCCGACATTCTCGGAATCGTGGCGAATTAGCGAGCCGCGGGCTTCAGCCCGCGCGGAGTTACCGGAGCAACGTAGTCATCCTGCTCGGTTTGTTCTCAAAGTAAAAGAATGCGGGCCCACGCTCGCGATACGGAGAAAAATAAATGGCAGCAAAGCAGATTGCGTATCAGATGGAAGCCCGCGAGTCGATTCGCCGCGGGGTCAAGCAACTCGCCCGCGCCGTCAAGGCCACTCTTGGCCCGGCCGGACGAAACGTCGTCATCGAAAAATCCTTCGGCTCGCCCACCGTCACCAAGGACGGCGTCACCGTGGCCAAGGAAATCGAACTGGACGACCCCTATGAAAACATGGGCGCCCAGATGGTCAAGGAAGTCGCCTCCAAGACGTCCACCGTCGCCGGCGACGGTACCACCACCGCCACTGTCTACGCCGAGGCCATCTTCGACGAGGGCCTGAAAAACGTCGCCGCCGGCGCCGAGGCCATGGCCCTCAAGCGCGGCATCGAGCAGGCCGTCGAGGCCATCGTCGCGGAACTCGGCAAGATGAGCAATCCCGTTTCCGGCACCCAGCAGATCGCCCAGGTCGGCACCTGCGCCGCCAATCAGAACGCCGAAATCGGCAAGCAGATCGCCCAGGCCATGGACAAGGTCGGCAAGGACGGCGTCATCACCGTCGAAGAAGGCAAAACCCTCGAAACCACCGTGGACCTTGTCGAGGGCATGCAGTTCGACAAGGGCTACCTCTCGCCGCACTTTATCAACAAGTTCGAGAACCTCACCTGCGAGCTGGACAAGCCCTTCATCCTGATCAACGAGAAGAAGATCAGCTCCGTCAAGGACATGATCCCCATCCTCGAGAAGGTCTCGCAGGCCGGCCGCCCGCTGCTCATCGTCGCCGAAGACATCGAAGGCGAAGCCCTCGCCACCCTCGTGGTCAACAAGCTTCGCGGCACGCTCCAGGTCTGCGCGGTCAAGGCCCCCGGCTTCGGCGATCGCCGCAAGGCCATGCTCGAGGACATGGCCGTCCTCACCGGCGGCACCGCTGTCTTCGAAGACATCGGTATCAAGCTCGAAAACATCACCCTGTCCGACCTCGGCAAGGCCAAGAAGGTCACGATCGACAAGGACAACAC
>JBGTDB010000025.1:0-3139 GCA_041748515.1 Phycisphaerae bacterium | reverse complement strand
CGCGGTGGACCACGTGGTGACCAACGTTTATCTGGGCGAGATGAATTTCTGGGTGAAGTGGTTTGAGCAAGTCATGGGCTTCTCGAATCTGCTCGCCTTCACCGACAAGGACATCAGCACCGAGTACAGCGCCCTGATGAGCAAGGTGATGGAAAACGGCACGGGCAAGTGCAAATTCCCGATCAACGAGCCGGCCGAGGGCAAGAAAAAGAGCCAGATTGACGAATAACTCGACTCCACCCACGGCCCCGGCGTCCCGCACATCGCCATGAACACCGGCAACATCTACGAAACAGTGACCGAGCTGCGCCGCCGCGACATCGACTTCTTGCGCGTGCCCGACACTTACTACGACTATATGCGGCAGCGGGTGGGCGACGTGGACGAGGACTGGGACAAATTGCAGGAGCTGGGCATCTTGATCGACCGCGACGACGACGGCTATCTGCTCCAGATTTTTACCGCTCCGGCGCAGGACCGACCGACGCTGTTTTTCGAGGTCATCGAGCGCCACGGCAGCCGAGGATTCGGTATTGGCAATTTCAAGGCCCTGTTCATCAGCATCGAGCGCGAGCAGGCGCTGCGGGGAAACCTGTAGGCCACGCAATGAGTTCTATGATTCACGAGTTTAGGTTTGAGGATGAACCGGCAAGACATGGAGAAACGAATGACCGTAGACGTGCAGGATTACAAAGTTGCGGATATCGGATTGGCAGAATTCGGGCGGAAGGAAATCGTCCTGGCCGAGCACGAGATGCCGGGCCTGATGGCCGTACGAAGGGAATATGGCAACCGAAAGCCGCTCAAAGGTGCGCGGGTCAGCGGATCGCTGCACATGACCATCCAGACGGCCGTGCTGATCGAGACGCTGATAGAGCTTGGAGCCGAGGTTCGTTGGTGCAGTTGCAACATCTTCAGCACCCAGGACCACGCCGCGGCCGCCATCGCCAAGGCCGGCGTGCCGGTCTTCGCCTGGAAGGGCGAAACCCTGGAAGAATATTGGTGGTGTACGTTGCAAGCCCTGAACTTCGCGGAGGGCGGTCCCACCCTGATCGTCGATGACGGCGGCGACGCAACCATGCTGGTTCACATGGGCTTTCAGGCCGAGAATGAATTCGCCCAAAGCGGAAAGCTCCCCGATCCCGATACCGCCGAAAACGAAGAGATGGCCGTCATTCTCAAGCTGATCCGCGACGAGTTGGACTCTGATCCCCAGAAATGGCATCGCATGGCGGCTGATATCATCGGCATCAGCGAAGAAACCACTACCGGCGTGGGTCGCCTTTATCAGATGCAGCGGGAGGGAACGCTCCTGTTCCCGGCGATTAACGTCAACGACAGCGTCACCAAAAGCAAGTTCGACAATCTCTACGGCTGCCGGCATTCACTGGTGGACGGGATTATGCGGGCAACCGACGTGATGCTCGCCGGCAAGGTGGCGGTCGTTTGCGGCTACGGCGACGTAGGCAAGGGCTGTGCCCAGAGCCTGCGGGCCCAGGGCGCCCGCGTGGTCGTTACCGAGATCGATCCGATCTGCGCCCTCCAGGCCGCGATGGAAGGCTATTCCGTGCTGACGCTTGAAGACGTGGTCGAAACGGCCGACGTGTTCGTCACCGCAACGGGCAACAAGGACGTGATTCTGGCCAGGCACATGGAGCGCATGAAAAACCAGGCGATCGTGTGCAACATCGGGCATTTTGACAACGAAATCGACATGGCCGGTCTGCCCCGGATTCCCGGCATCCGCAAGGAAAACATCAAGCCGCAGGTGGACAAGTGGATCTTCCCCGACGGACACAGCGTGCTGGTGCTCGCCGAGGGCCGCCTGGTTAATCTTGGCTGCGCCACCGGGCACCCCAGCTTCGTGATGAGCAACAGCTTCACCAACCAGGTCATGGCCCAGATCGAGCTTTTCCAGAATGCCAAGACTTATGAGAAAGAAGTCTATGTCCTTCCCAAGTCGCTCGATGAAAAAGTCGCCCGGCTGCACCTGGACCAGTTGGGCGCAAAGCTCACCCGCCTAAGCCCGGAACAAGCCAAGTACATCGGCGTCCAGCCGGATGGTCCATACAAGGCGGAACGCTACCGTTATTAGCGCACTCTGAGAAAGCCAAGCCGCGAGCAAAGCAAGCCGTGGACTCTTGTCCTTGACGCGAGCGATAGCGAGTGTCAAGAGCCAGTCCGCGCGGACCTGCCACATCCGAGCCCGGAATGCAAGCGACGGGCCGGCTCGTTGGTAGGATTACTGCTTTTTTTCCCTTGTGGCCCGCACGGCCGCACGTTAATCTAGCGTCCAATCCAGTTCGGTTCCATTCCCACGTCAAGGGAGGATCAAACCATGCGGCTCTATGCCTTTCAACCGAAAGTTGCTCGTCTTCTTGCATTCGGCGCGCTCACTGCCGTCTCGGCGGCACTAACTGCCTCTGGGGGAGTGCTTCCTCATGTCGGCGAGCCGCCGGATTCCGCGACGCGGCCCCAAGGCTCGATCGTTGGATGGGGCGCGGAGGTTGTCGGCGTGGACCTGTCGCACAGTTTCATCCAGGTCGCTGCGGGCACGGCTCATAGCCTGGGCCTCAAGGCCGACGGCTCGGTCGTGGCGTGGGGGAGCAATAGCTCCGGTCAAACCGATATTCCCCCGCCAAACGCGGACTTTGTGGCCGTAGCTGCGGGCGGCTCCCATAGCGTGGGCCTCAAGACTGACGGGTCGATCGCGGCTTGGGGATGTGGCCGCCCGGAATACAATTATGATCAGTGCAATCTTCCCGCGCCGAACACCGATTTTGTGGCCGTTTCCGCGGGCGACTTCCACAGTCTGGGTCTCAAGGCCGACGGCTCGATCGTCGCTTGGGGAAGGAACAACTATGATCAGACCAATGTCCCCGCGCCGAACACGGACTTCGTGGCCGTTGCCGCGGGCGACTACCACAGTCTGGGCCTGAAGGCCGATGGGTCCATCGTCGCCTGGGGAAGGAACAACTACGATCAGACCAACGTCCCCGCGCCGAACACGGACTTCGTAGCCGTTGCCGCGGGCAATTACAACAGTCTGGGCCTCAAGACCGACGGCTCGATTGTAGGGTGGGGATCGAACGTCCACGGTCAAACCAACGTCCCTGAGCCGAACACGGACTTTGTTGCC
>JBGTDB010000024.1:0-9045 GCA_041748515.1 Phycisphaerae bacterium | reverse complement strand
AGCTTCGCGGCTTTGCCGAAGTGGCCGGCGGGCACAACTTCCGGCCCACGGCCGCAGCCCGCCTGCGACACCGGGTATTCAGGAAGGGAAAGTGGATCCGCGAGCGAACCGGCCTTCCGGGCTGCGTCGGCTGCGCCCGTTGCGACCGCGCCTGCACCGCAAAAATCAGCCTGGTGGAAATCTTCAACCAGCTCGCGGAGGAGCAGTAACATGACTGCGCTTCAGAATGCTCCCACGCCTATCACGCGAATCGTGCCCGCTGGGCCTTCGTTCATGCAGGCCGATCCCTACATCCCGCGCCCGGCCCGGGTGCGGTCCGTGACCAAGCTTACGGAATTGGAATCGCTCTATGAGATTTCGTTTGTCGATGAGGCTCCGTTGGGCCATGATCCCGGACAATTTGTGCAGGTTTCAATTCTGGGCGTGGGCGAATGCCCGATTTCGATTTGTACGTCTCCCACTCGCGGGCCGGGCTTCGGTCTTTGCGTGCGGCGCGTCGGCGACGTGACCAACTACATTCACCAATTGAGACCAAGCGACATCATCGGCATTCGTGGACCGCTCGGCTGCGGGTTCGACGTGAAGGAGATGCACGGCCGGGACGTCCTGATCGTCGCCGGCGGACTGGGGCTGGCTCCGGTTCGTTCGCTCATCCAGTACGTGCTCGACGAGCGAGACCGCTTCGGCGATTTCCATTTATTTTATGGCACCCGATCTCCCGCGGAACTCCTGTTCCGCGACGACCTGACGCTTTGGCGCGAGGATCCGCGGGTAAACTTCCACATGACCGTCGATCGCCCCGACGAGCAGTGGCGGGGCAAGAGCGGGGTAGTGACCACCCTGTTCGCCGAGCTTCCAAAGCTGAATCCAGCCCAGACAGCCGTGGTCGTGGTCGGCCCGCCGGTGATGTTCAAGTTCGTCGTGCTCGAGGTGCTCGCTCGCGGCATCGCGCAGAAAAGCATCTACTGCTCGCTCGAACGCCGGATGAAGTGCGGCATCGGCAAGTGTGGGCATTGCCAGGCGAACAACGTCTATGTCTGTCAGGAAGGCCCGGTCTTCAAGTACGGAGAGCTGAAGGGCCAGCGGGAGGCGATCGAATGAATACTCAGCACCGCGACAACTCGGAGCCGAGGGCCTCGACCTGTGCAAACACCACGGCCAAGCCGCGCATCGCCATCTTCAGTCTGACCGGGTGCGAAGGCTGTTCGCTGGCCATCCTTGAACTGGAGGATCAGCTTCTCGACCTGCTCGGCCATGTGGATATCGTCAACTTCCGCGAGGGCATGACCGAACGCGAGTGGGACATCGACATCGGCTTTGTCGACGGAGCAGTGTCCACGCCCGAGGACGAAAAGGAGATCAGGCATCTTCGGGAGCACTGCAAGACGCTGGTGGCCATCGGGGCCTGCGCGTGTCTGGGCGGCATTAACACGCTGAAAAACCATCAGACGCCGGAAGACTATCGCCGCTACGTCTACGGCGAGCGATTCGCATGGTTCCCCACGACCGACGCTCGACCGATCTCAGCGGTGGTCAAGGTGGACTACGAGCTTCCCGGCTGCCCGATGAACAAATTCGAGTTTCTTCGATTCGTCCAGTGCGCCCTGGCCGGGCGGGCGTTTCGACTGCCAGACTACGCCGTGTGCGTCGAGTGCAAAAAGCTCGGCAACGTCTGCCTGTACGAAAAGGGCATTGTCTGTCTGGGGCCGATGATCCGGGCCGGTTGCGACGCCATCTGCCCGACGTTCGGCTCCAAGTGCGAAGGCTGCCGCGGCGTACTCAGCGATGAGGCCCTGCGGGCCGCGAGAATCAACATGCAGGAGCAGTATGACGTTCCGATTGATGAAGTCCTGCGCGACCTGCGATTGTACGGGGCGTACCAGAAGGCTGAATTGCCCTAGGCGTTAGGTTTGACAAGAAGGTCGGATGAAGAAGACCTTTGTCCCTCCGCCGTCGGAGAATCGACGAAACGAGGTGTGCCATGCGAAACGTGACCATCGACGTGAAGCACGTGACCCGGATCGAGGGCCATGGAAACATTCGCGTACGGGTGCGCGACGCGGAAATCACGTCGCTTCAACTCGCCATCGTCGAGAGCCCGCGGTTTTTCGAATCGTTCCTTCGCGGCCGTCGCTGGGACGAGGCCCCGCACATCACCTGTCGGATCTGCGGCATCTGCTCCGTCGGCCACACCACCGCGTCGGTCAAGGCCGTCGAGGCCGCCTGCGGCATCGACGTCACCGATCAGACCGTTCTTCTGCGCAAGCTGATGCTGTTCGGCGAGCATATTCAAAGCCACGTGCTGCACCTGTACTTCCTCGCGGTGCCCGACTTTTTCGGCGTTGGCTCGGTCATTCCGCTTGCCAAATCCCATCCCGAGGTTGTGAAACGGGCCTTACGAATGAAGAAGCTGGCCAACGACGTGTGTGGTGTGGTAGGGGGGCGACATATTCATCCCATTGCCATGCACGTCGGCGGCTTCAGTCACGTCCCGCCGCCGGAGGCCCTGATCGACCTGAAGCGCCGGCTCGAAACGGCCCGGGCCGACGTAGCCGAAACCGTCTCGCTATTTTCAACGCTTCAGGTGCCCGTGCTGCATCGCGAGACGGAATATGTGGCGCTTAGCGACCTTCCAGATAAGGCGAGTAAGCACGAAGACACAGGAGCACGAAGGGAGTATGCACTCTACGACGGACGAATCGTCTCGACGATGGATGATGAATCCAACGGCGCGGGAATCGACCCGCAGGATTATCGTCAACGGGTCATCGAATCCGTCGTCGAGCACTCCTCGGCCAAGCATTGCCGCTCCCCAAACGCCCCAAGCTACGCCGTCGGCGCTTTGGCTCGGTTCAACAACAACCATGTCCAGCTTCACCCGGCGGCTCAGAAGGCCGCGGCCGACCTGGGCCTGGCCGCACCCTGCAACAACCCGTTTCATAACAACACGGCACAGCTCGTGGAGACGGTGCATTGCATGGAGTCGGCCATCGAGTTGATCGACCTGATACTCGCCCGCGGCCTGCACGCCGAACCGCCGGTCCAGCCGACGAAGTTCGGTCGCGGCGTCGGTGCGGCCGAAGTCCCGCGGGGCCTGCTGTTTCACGAGTACACGATCGGAGACGACGGGCATATCACCGACGTAAACCTCATCATTCCCACCGGCCAGAACCTGGCGAACATCGAGGCCGATCTTCGGGCCTTGGTGCCGAAACTTCTGGACGCGGGGCTGGGTAAGGAGGAGATGACTTTGAAACTGGAGATGCTGGTTCGGGCGTACGACCCGTGCATCTCCTGTGCAACGCACTTTCTGGATGTGAGCTGGGAATGAGCGCCAACCTGACCAGTCCAGCCGCCAGGCCTCCGGACCGAAACTACATGCACTTTGGCTGGGTTCCTCCGACCAACTGGGCCCGCCGGAGCCTGAAATTCGACCGCGACGCGGCGGAGGCGGTCAGCGGAATCTGCATCGTCGGCTGTGGTCGATGGATGATGAGCGACGACCAGGTCGGCTTGCGCGTCGCCGAAGAGCTGGCCCTCCGAAGGGCGAGCAAATGCGACTCGGTGCAACCTCGCCGACACCCGGTCGAAAAATCACCTGAGGTGGGCAGGTACGATCGTCGAGCCTTCGGTGGGGTCGAGATTTCAACGACGGAAGATCCTCTGACTACGCTGCTCAACGTCGATCAGGCCAAGACGGAATTGCTGGTGATCATCGACGCAGCATCGACTTCGCCTGGGCATCCACCCGGCGAATGCTCCCGATTCGACCTTCGGGAAATAGGAGTCTCTTCAGCCGACCGGGTCGGTTCGATGGCATCAGCCGGTCGCAGGCTTGGCCCGCTTATGCCCGGCGCTGCCGGACGCTTCGACACCCATTCGCTCGGCGTATGCAACGCTCTTGAACTGGCTGGCGCACTGGACGTTCTTCCGCGAAACGTGTGGATCTACACGGTAACCGGCGCATGTTTCGAGCCGGGCGAATCGCTTTCGCCGGTTGTCGCCGCCGCGATTGCGCCGATCGCCGATCAGATTGAGGCGGACTTGCTCGATTGGCAGAATCGCCCGGCGGGAAGCGGTACGGATTCAAGAACCGCTGCGCCCTTGTTTGGATAATGGACCATGCACGAACTATCGATCATCCGGAACATCCTCGCCGCTGCCGAGACCGAGGCCCGCGCGAACCAAGCCGCGAGCATCCAGCGGGTGTCGTGTCGAATCGGCGTGCTTCGCGGCGTGGACGCAGACCTTTTGTCCGAGGCCTTTAACGCCGCTCGGAAAGGGACCATGGCCGAGCGAGCCGAACTCGACGTCGCTACCGTCGGCGTCCGCATCGACTGCCTGATCTGCGGCCGGCGATCACGTTCGAGCGGCTGGATGTTCGAATGCCCGGCGTGCGGTTCAGACAACGTCGAGCTTTTCAGCGGCGACGAGCTTGAGCTCTGTTCGCTGGAACTGGAGGTTCCCGATGAGAATTAAAATCATCATGAAGAGCCTGGTCGCCGCCAACGACCAGGCGGCCGAACAGAACAGGGCCAAACTGGACGAGTGCGCTACTGTCGCAGTCAACATCATGGGCGGCGCCGGCTGCGGAAAAACCACGTTCCTGGAGGCATTGATTCCGCGCCTGACCGATGCCGGCATTCGCGTCGGAGTCATCGAGGGCGATTTGGCCACCACCCGCGATGCCGAACGCATCGCGGCGCTCGAAGTGCCGGTCGTTCAGGTGCTGACCGAAGGGGGATGCCATCTGACAGCCTCCGTCGTGCAACAGGCCCTTGGCAAGCTGCCGCTTCCCGAGTTGGACCTGGTGCTGATCGAAAACGTCGGCAATCCGATCTGCCCGGCGAACTTCGACTTGGGCGAACGCGGCCGCATCGCAATCCTCAGCGCCGCCGAGGGCGACGACAAGCCGGCCAAGTACCCGCTGCTGTTCAAATCCGCCGATCGCGTCGTCATCACCAAGCTCGATCTGCTGTCGATGGTCGATTTCGACGTAACTCGCGCCGAAGCCTTCATCAGGGCGTTCGATTCCCAGAAACCTATCCATCGGGTAAATCGCGTCGAGACGGATTCGCTGGACCCTATCGTGGAATGGCTGATCGACCTTGTCTCGGCCCGATTCAACGGACGGCGCAAGGATTCGCATTGTGCTAGTGCGACGACTTAGCGTCAACCCCGGGCCAACTCGGCGGCCACGTCGTCGGGCATGTCGGCATTTGAATAAACGGCGTCCACGTCATCGTGATCGTCGAGCGCTTCGAGCACGCGCATCACCTTGCGGGCCCCGTCGATGTCCAGCGATATGGAGTTGTCGGCGATCATCGCCAGGTCGGCCGATTGAATCGTCAGTCCCGTGTCCTCGAGCGCCTGTTTGACCTGCTGAAGTTGGTCGGGCGTACAAGTCACTTCGTGCATGTCGGTGCCGGAGCTGACGTCATCGGCGCCGGCTTCCAGGGCCAGTTCGAGTATGCGCTCTTCAGACGCGGCCGCGAGGGGCACAACCACGATGCCCTTTTGGGTAAATTGAAAGGCCACGCAGTTGGGACCGCCCAGACTGCCCCCGGCGCGCTCAAAAACCTTCTTGATTTCCGAACTGGTCCGATTGCGGTTGTCGGTCATGGCCCGGCACATGATGGCCACGCCGCCGGGAGCATAGCCTTCGTAGATCACCTCTTCGTAGGATTCGCCCTCGAGTTCGCCGGTTCCTTTTTTGATCGCCTTCTCGATCGTGTCCTTGGGCATGTTTTCGGCCTTGGCCTTGTCAATGGCCAGACGAAGCCGGGGATTGTCCGCCGGGTTGCCGCCACCCTGCTTTGCGGCCATCGTGACGGCGCGGGCCAGCTTGCTCCACGCCTTGCCGCGCTTGGCGTCGAGGGCGGCCTTCTTATGCTTGATGGTTGACCATTTGGAATGGCCGGACACTTCCTACCTCCGTTATCGAGATTCGCCGGGCGCCCGAACTAAGTTCGCTCAGTTCGGATCGTGCTTTCTTTGGGTGGAACCGGTTGGGCCAATGGCGCGACTTTGGGCTCCGTGCCCGTTGTGGCGTCGTCAATTTTCTGCTGCGTCTGAGCCTTTACCCGCCGTTCATCGGCGTTGGCCAGCTCGTTTTCCTTTCGATCGGCCACGACGGCTGCGGCCTTCATCCAGTGATCGATTGCCGCGGCCTTCTGGCCCATTCGCCAGGCCGCGTCGCCAAGGTGGTCCAGAACCACCGGATCGTTGTTTCCACGGGCCGAATTCGCCCGGCGAAGCCATTTTTCCGCCTCGGCAAACTCGCCTTTCTTGTATAGCAACCAACCGTATGTGTCCAGATAAGCCCCCTGATCGGGGGCGTGTCCAAGGGCATAACGGATCAGCGGCTCAGCGTCGGCGATCCGCACGCCCTGGTCGATCCAGGTGTAGGCCAGATCGTTGTTCAGCCCCACGTCGGCCGGTTCGAGCATCAGGGCCCGCTCAAGGGCCGAGGCGGCCCGGTCTTCGTGGCCTTCGCTCTGGTGACAGTAGGCCAGCAGCCGCAGGTACCGATGGCGCGTGGCCGGATCACCGGCCTGATCGAGCCATTCGGTGACCATGTCCGTCGCCCTGCGAAAGTCCCGGGCGGCAATCAGGGTCGGAATCATGCGAAGTCGGAGCGACTCCAGTCGTTCATGGAGTTTGTTGGCCACAAACGGTGAGTTTGGAAAATAGATCAACTCGTCCTCGCGGAGCGTTTGTTCCCATTCCGGTCCGATTCGCCGGGGGCCCTCGCGAAGAACCTGGATTGCCGTGTCAATGAGCGCCTCGCAGGTTTGAATGGCCGCTTCGTGCCGCCCGGCGGTGGAGAGCTGCGCGGCCCACAAGTCCTGATAGGGCTCGCGTTGCATCGTTCGCAGCAATCGGTTGCGGATCAGTTCATTCGAAGCTTCGAGTTGATCCGCATCGGCAAGCACCGCGGCGATCAGTCGGTTGGCCTGATCGTCGTCCGGATCCTGATCAAGCCAATCGAGACAATACTGGGCGGCGCGATTGTGCAGATCCGCCGCGGCCAAGGCCGCAATCAAACGCTGGCGGATCCCCCGATTCGGCCGATCGGTCATATGAAGCGTTTCATAAACCTCGACCGCCAGATCCGGTTTTTCCTGAGCGAAATGGTGCTCCGCGAGCCACAATGACCACGTCCGGTCGTCGGGGTTCTGTTTGATCCACGCTTCGATCTTCTGAGTGGCTTCGTGGGGACGTTCTGCGCGCGACAGCGCACGCACATAGATCGCCCGGTAACCCATTCGATCGCGGTCGTCCAGATCATCGCGAGTCATCTGGCTATTAGCCTGCTTGATCGCGGTCTCAAAGTTCAGCGTGACCAGTTGCAGCTCAATCATCCGCCGCCGCCATTCATGCTGGTTCGGTCGTCGCCGCAGCAATTCTTCCATGAATCCTGCCGACCCTTCAAGATCGAGCTCGAACTGAGCCACTCGGGCCAATCCCAGCAGGGCTTCCTCCCGTCCTTTTTCAATGGCCAGCGCGTTGGAGTAAGCCCGGCGCTGTTCGGCTAGTTCCGTCGCGGAATACGACGCCGCGATGGCCAGCCAGGTGGCGGCATCGGGCTCGCCCTGTTCCAGTGCCGAAAGGAGAAGCTCTCGCACCGCTTCAGGCCGCGCACGCAGTGTTCCGTCGGTCATGACCCGGCATCGGGCCAGTGTGGTCGGGCGCTTCGAACGCATCTCAAGCTCGCGGAACTCCTGCGTCGCAAGATCGCGTTTTTCCTCTTGTAGATAGCTCATCGCGAGAAGTTCGCGCGCGGGCTCGTTGTTCGGAAACATCTGCAGCAGAATCTTGAGCTGCCGCTGGGCTTCGAGAATTTTGCCGCCCCGGAAAAACATTTCGGCCAGCGCCAGCATAGTGCCGTCGTCGGATCGATCGAGTTGCAAAGCTCTTCGATAGTGCTGCTCGGCAACGTCAACGCTGTCCAGTCGATCGTAAACGCGGCCCAGCAGACCCTGAGCCTTTGCGTTTGACGGGCCGTCCGCGTTGTCGTGAATCAGCAAGTCGATTGATTCGGAATAGGCGTATTGATCGAATCGCAACTCGGCCAGCGCAATCCGTGCCGGAAGGAAGTCGGCGTTGTCGGCAAGGGCACCCTCGAATAGGGCCACCGCGCGATCCAATCGCCCGGCCCGATGGGCGACGACCCCCGCAAGAAAGGATTCCCCATACCGGCCGTGTGGACTGGCCGTTGCAAGGAGTCCGTCCACCGCAGCTTCGCGACCGGCTATCGCGGCGAACAGCTTACCTACCTCATCCGCCCGTCCGGCGTCCTCGTGAACGGTCTCGCCCCCAAGAGCCAGTGCATCGGACCAGGCAGACTGACGAAGCAGAGTCTCGATCAGTCGCATTCTCGCTTCGGATGAATCGGGATAATCGTGAAGGTACGCCTCCAGTGCCTTTCTGGCATCAAGCTCTCGCCCGGCTTGTTCCAAAATCGAAGCCAGTCGAAAGACAAGTTCTGGGTCCTGCGGGTTTTGAGCGACCCGCGATTGAATTTCGGCGACGGCCCGGTCCGGTTGTCCAAGCCGCTCGCAGATATCGTAAATCAAGGAGATGACCGCTTCGTCGTTGGATGGAATGGTCCTTGCCGCCTCGAATGCGTCTTCGAGCTTCCCGGCATTCATCAGCATTTCGGCATATTGCCGGGCAATGGAAACATCCCGTGGACGCTGTTCGACCACGACTCTCAGTGCCGCCGCAGCTTTAGCATGGCGACCGAGTTGCGCGAGAAGTTTAGCCCGCGGCTCGGCGATGCTTGCCGGCATCGTGGACAACAGATTCGTAAATTCGGCCGAGAACGACAGGCGGTCGGTTGCTCCGCCCAGCCTCGCGCTTAGTTTTTCGAATTCACCAAATTGAGCGAGCGCCGCCGTGGCGTAGCCTTCCTGTGCCAGCAGGTCTGCCAGGTGGAACCGCGTCAATGCGGCCAACTCCTGGTCTTCACCGAAGTCGCGACAGATAACGGCGGTTCTCAGGGCATAGAGAGCCGCGTTGGATTCACCCGCCTGTGCCTGG
>JBGTDB010000023.1:0-2930 GCA_041748515.1 Phycisphaerae bacterium | reverse complement strand
TCTCGGCCATCGCGGGTGAATACCCGCGCGTATACAGCTCCGGGGTTACGCTGGGCGTGTTCGCCGGGACGCGGTTCATGGTGACGAATGAGGGGACACGGCTGCAAACCGCCGAAACCCGATTCCGGATCACGATGAATGCGTCGACCAAGGCCGAAGACGGCATGGACCTCAGCCAGCACGCTGACTTCAACGCCGCAAGCATCGACGGACTGCCTGACGATGCGACCCTTGAGAGAACGTTTCGCGAAGTGCTTGCCCAGACGGTCGCGCTCCGCGAGGCCCCGCTCGCGGAGCCGTACATCGGTCCGGCCATTCTTCGAAATCGGGCGAGCGGTGTGTTCTTTCACGAGATTTTTGGTCACCGCATGGAGGGCCATCGCCAGAAGGACGTTACGGAGGGTCAGACCTTTGCGAAGATGCTCGGCGAGCCGGTGCTGCCCGAGTTCATCAGCGTTTACAGCGATCCAACCCTGAAACACCTGGCCGAGACCGACCTGCGCGGATCCTACAAGTTCGACGATGAAGGCGTTGAAGCCAGTCGGGTCACGCTCGTCGACAACGGAATTCTTCAGACTTTCATGATGTCGCGAACGCCGCTGGAGCGCGTGCCCAACTCCAATGCGCACGGTCGTCGCCAGCCGGGTCAGGCCCCAGTCGGGCGGCAATCCAACCTGATCGTCGAATCCAGCAAGCAGGTTTCCTTCGACGAACTGCGCGGGCTTTTGGTCGAGGAATGCAAGAAGCAGGGCAAGCCCTACGGCCTGTTGTTCGAGGATATTTCCGGCGGGTTCACCATGACCACCCGCCGCGGACCGCAGTCGTTCAAGGTGCTCCCGCTGGTGGTCTTTCGCGTGTTTGCCGACGGTAGACCGGACGAACTGATACGAGGGGTGGACATCGTCGGCACCCCGCTGACGGCCTTTTCGAAGATTATCTACACGGGCGACGACATGGGCGTTTTCAACGGCTCGTGCGGGGCCGAATCGGGCTGGATTCCAGTTTCGGCGGCGTCGCCGAGCATCCTGGTTTCGACTCTCGAAATTGAAAAGCGTGCCCGGGATCAGAGCCGGCCGCCGATCCTCGACCCGCCCGGATCCGTGTCTCAGCGACCGGAGCCGTCGCTTTCCGGCGAGGGAGACGTGGTGATCCAGGCCATGGCCGACGAGCTAGGCCGTGCGGTGAACGAGCTGAAGCTGGAGGGGCTGCCCAGACCCTATTTCGTTCAGCTAAAGAATCAGGATCGCGGCGTCTACAGCCTCCGGGCCACGTATGGCGGGCTGGTCCATTCGCAGGTTCAAAAAAACCGCATTGGCCAGACGCGCCTGCGGGTGGGGTCGCACCAGTTGGACAATACCAATGTTCCCGGGTCGGCGGGGCAGATCGGGTTACTGCCCATTGACGACAATTACCGTGCCCTTCGCCACGGACTGTGGCTTCTACTGGATCAGGATTATAAACAGTCCGTCGAGATACTCTCCCGTAAAGAAGCGTTCCTGCGAGCCAAAACCGAGGACGAAGATCGGGCGGACGATTTTTCGCCGGCATCACCAACAATCGAGCTCGAGCCCATTAAGCGCCTCGATTTCAGTTCGGCCAAGTGGGAACCGCGCATTGTCGAACTCTCCGACCGATTCCGCCGCTATCCGAAAATACAGAATTCCAATGTGAGCCTAGTTGCGGGAGACTCCGTCGTCTGGTTGGTTAACTCTGAAGGAACGCGGCTTCGCACCAGTGACACCGGCCTGATGATAGAGATATCGGCAGAGCTCCAGGCACCGGATGGAATGCCTCTTTCGGATTCGCGGTCCTACCTGGCCGAAACTGAAGATCAGCTCCCGGACATGGACCGGATTCGCGCCGACATCGACGAAATGGCCCGCAATTTGATCGCCTTGTCCGAGGCCCCGATTCTTGAACAATACACGGGGCCGGTTCTATTCGAGACCGGGGCGTCTGGGGCGGTGTTCGCTTCGCTGCTGGCCGACAAGCTTGCCGCCAGACCTGTTCCGGTGGGTGCCAGGTGGACCGATGACAGCCTGGAGAAAAACATCGGGCTGCGGGTGCTGCCGCGTTCATTTGTCGTGTACGACGATCCCGGCCCAAGAACGTTCGACGGCGAGGTCCTTGCGGGTGCGTATACTTTCGACGACGAGGGCGTCCGCGCCGGCCGCGTCGAGCTGGTTGAAAAAGGCATGTTAAAGACGCTTGTGGCCGGTCGGGCACCGACCAAAAAAATCAAGAAATCCACGGGCCACGGGCGAAGCGGCGGATTCGGAGACGCGCGGGCCCAGGTCGGCTCACTTTATATCTCGGACCAGAACGCCGTTACCGCCGCCGAGCTGAAACAGGAACTCATCATGGCCGCGCAGGACGAAGGGCTGCCTTTCGGGATTCGCATCGAGACGCTATCTCGCGGGCGCGAAGGATCGCTGCCAAGCCCGGCATTTGCTTATAAAGTTTTCGTCGAGGGCGACCGCGAGGAGCTGGTCCGCGGGATGCGTTTTCAGCCGGTGCAGACCCGAGCCCTGCGTCGCTTGATCGCGGCCGGGGAGGAGCGCGCGGTTTACAACAGCCTTTCACCCGTGGGCATGAGCATCATCGCCCCGGCCATTGTCTTTGAAGAACTGGAACTTACCAAGGTTGAGCGAGAATTCGACAAACTGCCGATCCTGCCTTCGCCGACGGCGCGGAAAACCGACGAATCATCCAGTTGAATCGGCGCGTTCATTGAGTTCAAGCGACGTTGCGCCGGCGGCGACGATGCAATTCATGGGTGCAGGTTGTCGCCGCGGTCGCGAAGTGGCAGAAGTGGGACGAGTTGGCGGACCTGACCGGCCGGGAAGCGTCCTCGCCTGGAACGGCGAGCCGATGGCTACCTGCCGTCAAAAAGAGCTCGAAGTCGCTTCAGGTTGACCTTGTCGAGGTCG
>JBGTDB010000022.1:0-4564 GCA_041748515.1 Phycisphaerae bacterium | reverse complement strand
GCATTCATTCTGATAGCCTGTGAGATTGGTCGAGCAAAGCCCGTGGCGCGAGTAGCGATTCCACGCCCCCATGGTCATGCGGAATCCGCGGCGAAAGGCCATGGCATTGATCCGCTCGAACAGGATCCGATTCACGTCATAAGAAAGCAGGGTGTCAGTCAGGTGCCCGGAAAGCTCATAGTGGTGATGTTCGTGATCCGCCGAAAGGACGCCCTCCGCGGCATCCCACACTTCCGCGGTTTGCGTGGCGTCGGCTCGAAGTTCCCAATAAAAGTGCCCGAAGTTGACGGAACTGTTGCTCAGCATGATCTGCCTGGGTACGAACTTGCCATGGGCCACCGTGTCGGCGGCCAGGTGTGAAAGATAGCCGTAGGCAAAAGCCCGGCCCCGATCGTCCGAGGCGCTTTCGAGAACCCGAAGTGCCGTGGACCAGTGGTGGCACGACTGCTTGACCCGGCTCATCCGCTTGGCAAAAACGATGTCGGCCGCGACGTTTCCATAGAGGTAGGCGCACCCGTGGCGGGCAAGGATCGCCGCAATTCCAGCAGGAATAAGGGCCAATTGTTCCAGAATTGAGCGGCCCAGGGCGATGTGCGTCGCCGGGCCCCAGGCCAGTGCCTGGTCGGCGGTAACCAGCAAGGCCAAGGCGGCCACGACATACCAGATCCGACGCGATCCAATCATAATCGAACGTTCCGACATTTTAACAGGTTTGACGGCTAAGGCATTTATCGACCGCCTAGTGTATTATACCAAAGAATCAGCGTGCCGGTTCACGCTGAGGCAGTCAGGCGAGGATTCTCTGACCTATGGTAACGAATTTGACATTATCGGATTCTCGCCTAGAGTTATGGTTCTGGTAATCTTTTCAAGCGGGACAAGCAGGAGCATCGAGACGGCATGGCCGAGCAACAATCGCATTTAACGGTTACGGAGTCGGGCGGCGTGACCGTCGTTGAGTTTGCCGATCGAAAAATTCTCGACGAACTCTCGATTTCCGAAATTCAGGACGAGCTTTCGCGGCTGGTAGCCGAAAAATCCGACGTGAAGCTTCTACTTTGTTTCAAGAATGTCGAACATCTGTCCAGCGCCGCCCTGGGCACACTAATCAACCTGAACAAACAGGTGCAGGACAAGCGCGGACAGCTTCGATTGTCAGACATCGCGCCGCCGATCTATGAAGTTTTCAAGATTACCCGGCTCAATAAGCTGTTCAACATCCACGCAACCAGGCAGGAGGCGCAAGAAAGTTTCTAGCCGCATTCGGGCGGCTTTCCGGCCCGGTCGTCGGGACGGCGAAGGGCTGCCGCACCCGTTTCATGAACACCTCCCGTTCCAACGAAGAGAAAGCGTTCCAGACGTGCGTGATCCGCAGCGAGCTGCGTGAAACGCAGGTTCCCAAGGATCGTATTCTCGATGCCCTGCGGCGGAACAATTTCGATGAGGAGGCCGTATTTGCCGTTAAACTTGCCCTCGAAGAGGCGCTGACCAACGCGGTTAAACACGGCAACCAGTGCGATCCGTGCAAGTGCGTCACCGTCCGCTACGCCGTAGACGACGAGAAGGCGGTGATTGCCATTCGGGACCAGGGCGCGGGATTCGCCCCCGACACCGTGCCTGATTGCACCTCTCCCGAGCGGCTGCCCGTCCCCAACGGTCGGGGAATCATGTTGATTCGCGCCTACATGGACGAGGTCTGCTATGCTGACGACGGCCGGGAGGTAATCTTTACTCGGCGAAAGGATTCCACCCGCTCTCCGGCCGAGGAAGGCATGGCTCCGTCGCCGGTTCGTCGGACGATTTTCTACTCCGGCGGCGTTCAGGGCGTTGGCTTTCGTTTCAAGGCCGAGCAGATCGCCGGAACCCTTCCGGTGACCGGCTTCGTTCGCAATCTAGTCGACGGGCGGGTGGAATTGGTCGCCGAAGGAATCGAGTCCGACCTCGACCGGCTCCAGCAATCTGTTCAAGAGGCCTTCGCCGGCAACATCCGCTGCGTCGAAGCCAGCGCCAGCCCCGCCACCGGCGAATTCGCCGGCTTTTCCATTCGGCATTAACATCCCTCTCCGGATTCCAGGTTCCTTTCCAAACCGCGCACTGCCGATCGCGATTAGGCACTGATTCCGTCTCACCAGTCTGGTTTGGGCCGCACCGAAATTCGGGATGCAAGTCACCATGAGGTGCGTTATCATGTCGGCCCCGAGGCTCAGGATCGTCGGGGTTATGGAACGAGAAATTTATCGGGAGCTGGACGGTGAGGATTCTGACGATTGTTAAGCAGGTTCCGGACTCGAATGCGGCGGTCAAGGTGCTTTCTGACGGCAGCGGCATCGATCCGGCCGGGCTGAAACTCGTGTGCGACCCTTTTGACGAATTTGGCGTCGAACTGGCAGTCCAGTTACGCGAGAAACGACAAGATGTAACTGAGATTGTAGCATTGTCGGTGGGGCCAGAAAAGGCGGCCGAGGCCCTTCGAGTGGCTCTGGCGATGGGAGCCGATTCCGCAATCCACATCAGCGATCCGGCGTTAGACACCCGCGACGAGCTCCAATACGCCTTCGTGGTGGCCGAGGCGGCCAAGAAAGAGTCCGCGCCTTTCGATTTGATCCTCTGCGGCAAGTACAACATCGACATGGACGCCGGGGCCGTCGGCCCGGCCCTTGCGGAGTTCCTCGGCCTGCCGCATGTCGGGGCGGTCACCGCACTGGACGTGGCCGCTGACGGAAAGCGTTTCTCGGCCAGGCGGCGGATCGAGGGTGCGGAGGAGGTTGTCGAATGCGATCTTCCGGCGCTTTTGACCATTGAGAAGGGCCTTGTCGAGCCGCGATACCCGTCGCTGCCCAACCTGATGAAGGCCAAGAAAAAGCCCATGACGGTTCTTTCCGCGGCCGACCTGCCGGGAGCGACCGACGGGCTGGCCGGCGTCGAGTTCGTTTCCATAGCACCACCGCCGCCTAAGCCGGAGTGCCGGATTATCGAGGGCGAGCCGGAGAAAATGGCCAGGGAATTGGTGCGATTACTTCGGGAAGAGGCGAAAGTTATTTAATGGATTAGCAATCGTGACCCTTCTAAGCCGTGCGAAGTCTTTTCGTGCGGCGGCCGTGGAGTAGAGCGACGATGCCACGGAGTGGCGGAGGGGATCAGAACCGCGACCGCTAGGGAGTGGAGAAAGCGAGCGGCGAAGAGTGGAATCCTCAAAGACCGGGCCGCCCCGATCATGCGGCGGAGTGCCGCGAAGGACGCACAAAACAAGCCCTATTCGCGGAAGTTGAGATCAGACCCGCGTTTGCGGCCAAGCAAGCGCGGTTAGAACGGAGTAGCAGAGCGATCATGGCAAAAGATATTCTGGTGTTCATTGAGCAGCGCGAGCGGAGGATTCACCCGGCCGGATTTCAGCTCCTGGCACTCGCGGTCGATCTGGCCAAGACGACGGACGGCGAAGTCGTTGCGTGCCTGGTAGGGGAGGGAGTCGGAGAACTGGTTCCGCAGGTGGCGGCCCACGGGGCGAAGTCGGTCTATGTTGCGGATGATGCCGAGTTGCGGTTGTATCGCGCGATGCCTTATGCGGCGGCCGTCGCGGCGGCTATTGACGCGGCCGATCCGAAAATCCTGCTGTTGCCTACGACATTCATGGGTCGCGACCTGGCGGCTCGCGTCGCGGCGAAAAAAAAGGCCGCCCTGGCAATAGACTGCACCGAGGTTCACCTCGACGGGAATGATCTCGTCGTTTCCAAGCCCATGTACGCGGGAAAGGTAAGCGCTACGTTTCGTTTGAAAGGCGACAGGCTCCAAATCGCGGCCATACGGAGCAATGCTTATTCGGCCCGCGAGCCGCAAGCCGGCGCAACGGCCGAAACAAAGTCCGTTGCCCTGCAACTATCGGATGCCGACAAGCGGCTGAAGATCAACGAGATCGTTTCGACCAGTTCCGGCGTTAAGGACGTGACCGAGGCGGACATCGTGGTTTCCGGCGGGCGCTCGTTGAAATCGGAGGAAAACTTCAAAATCATCTACGAGTTGGCGGAGGTGCTTGAAGCGGCCGTCGGGGCCTCGCGGGCGGCCTGCGACGCAGGCTATCAGCCACACATCCGCCAGGTCGGCCTGACAGGAAAGGTGGTCACGCCCAAACTGTACATTGCCTGCGGCATTGACGGTGCCATTCAGCACCTTGCGGGCATGCGCGGGAGCAAAGTCATCGTGGCCATCAACACCAAGAAAGACGCCCCGATCTTCAAGGTCGCCACCTACGGCTGCGTCGCCGACCTGTTCACGCTGGTGCCGCTGCTAACCAAAGAATTCCGCCGCGTGAAAACGCATTGAGGGGCCGACGGCATGATCCGACTGCACCCCCATGCTCTATCGCGCCTCGCGGAACGCGGGGCTACGGAAGAAGAGGTGATTTCGACGGTGGAATCCGGCGAACAGTTTCCGGCGAAGCTCGGAAGGGTAGGATTTCGGCGGAACTTTGAGTATTATGCGACCCGGCGGGACCGATTTTACAAAACCAAGCAAGTAGAAGCGATCGCCGTCCTGGAAGACGGGTGGCTGGTCATAACGGTGATGGTCC
>JBGTDB010000021.1:0-2883 GCA_041748515.1 Phycisphaerae bacterium | reverse complement strand
CGGTCGACGCCATCCCCAACAACCATTCACCCGACCCCTATTTCGCCGTTAGAGGCCTCACGCCTGCCGGTGGGCGTCCGTCAGGACTACGGTCAGGACTTCGGTCAGGACTTCGGTCAGGACTTCGGTCTGTCTTCATGGCAACCAGACTCCACGCCACCGAGGCAACGTCAGCGAGACGCCCGATACTACCTTGATCGTTGACCGCTTGCCCGTCGAGCAGGGAAGAGTTCGGCAAGGCTGCGGCAAGGTGATCAGGGCGCCAGGACGAGAAGCGACTGAAAATGATCAGAATCGCACTTCTGTCTTGCTCTGTTGATCCAACAGGCTGTTGACAAGTAAGCAGTAAGCCTTCCGCTGAACTCCACTCCATTCCGCGAACTGCGGCTGAACGACCGTGCTTGCCTCTTCGAGGGACACGCCGCGCTCAAGCTCTCTTTTTAAGAAAGCCAGCGCCGCTTCATCGGGAACCATGCCCGCCGGCAACGAGGCCAACGGAACTGTGAAGTCGCGCGAGAACCCGAACTGTAGCCCGCCGCCCGCATTTTCATTTGCTTTTGATGTCGGCCCGCCCAATGGGAGATGCCAAGTGTACGCCCCGTCCTGAGCGCTGGAGCCGAGTGCGACCGCGGGCCATGTTCTGCTGCTGCTGCGCCGTTGCAAGAACGCGAACTGGCCGACCGCCCATCCTAGAGCAACCAGCACGGCGATCCCAAAATAAAAGTACTCACCTTGGTTGCCAGCCCCAAAAGGCTTCTGCACTGCCACATAGCCTGCAATCGCCAGGACGGCGATGACAATGAGCGCCAGCAGCATTCGATAGAACACCACCAGAGCGCGAGCAAGGACATCCAAGCCTCTCACAAACGATTGGCGGCTTTCAGTGGACCAATTCATTGCGGGATCACCTGTGGAGCGACAGAACTGGCGCTGTCCAACACTGCAAGACTAGCTCATGAAAGCGGCCATGGCGTGTCGCCTAACGGAAGGCCTAGGAATGCGAAATAGAGGGACTGCGGACTGGCAGACTCGCCAGCCCGTGAAATAGCTCCATATCTTGCGGGATCGGAGTTCCGTTGCATTCAAGGTCGGGAAAGCACCGCAATACGCCTTCCAAAGCCCGTTTTGCGTTTTCGCGGGCCATCGCCGCTCCGATACACATGTGCTTCACGCCAAAACTCAAGTGCTTTGTGTTGCCGGCGCGAGTGACATCGAAACGGCCCTCTCCCTGCCGGTCAAATTCGCCGGAACCGAATGGGCAGCGGCGATTGATCTCGTCAACCGCGACAATAATGGTTTCGCCTTTTGCGATTTTAAGCTTATCTCCCGGCTGTAGTTCTTTGCCGCGAACAAACATCGCTTGCCGAACGGGCACTTCAAGTTCTCGGGACGCCGTTAGCGGGATGATACTTCCCGGTGCACACCAGCGAAGCATCTCTTCGATTGCCGCGTCCAGGTGCGCTTCCAGTTTCTTGATCGCTTTCAGCCGTTCTCGCAGGCGCTCGGACCCTGCGAGAAGGCGAGCAATACGTTCGCGCCGTAGAGGATCCGCTTCGCGCGGCTCGGTCTCAGCCCAGCGATACCAGCGGAGATCGATGTCGGATACCTCTTCCCCGTCGACCTGGATGGCGGAGCCGGCCAGTAGGCAATTGCGCAAAAAAGTCCACTGCTCGGGATGCTTGAGGAGTTCGCTAACGCCCTTGCAAAGCAGACCGGTTGTCGTTTCGAACCCCGCAAAAACAATGACGCTAAGGTTCGCGATACGCTCGGCTTCCGACAATGACTCATCGAATGCCAGTGCTCTGACCATTTCACTCGACGACTTGTCCGCGCGGGCGTCGGCCAATAACTTGCCGAAGAACACGCGTTGCTCGTCCACGGATTTCTGTCCTCGCCTCGCAGTTTGGATTGACACGCCGGCCTCAGTATCCATCGAACGCGTGGATTCTTCTGTCCACCGCTGAATGTTGTTGATATCTTCCCCTTCGATCCCGACGACGCCGCAGATGACTCGAATCGGGAACTGAAACGCGAAGTCCCTTTTGAAATCGAACGCGCCGTTGTTCCGTCGGGCCACCGCTTCAGCGTTTTCCAGAAGTATCGTCACCGTCTTTTGCACCAGCTCGGCCTGGTCGAACACTGCGCGGCGCGAAAAGAACTGCATGAAAGGCTTGCGAAGTCGTTGGTGATCGGTGCCGTCGGCAGTCACCATCGAATTTAAGAAGTTCTCGACCGGGCCAAAGTATCTTCGCGCGAATTCGGTCGCTCCAGGCGTTGCTTTCGCAATGCCTGGCATTACGGAAACCCGGCCCTGCTGCAGGGTGGCGGCGCCGCTTTCTTCAGGTACCTTGCCATCCATCTGCAAAAGTTTTTTGCCGAGATCGTAATCGCGAACGACCCACTCCAGCCCCGGCGTGTAGGTGTATTGCACCGGCGCACTCGTCAGCGAATGGAAGATATCCATGAAATCAGGATCGCGCGGACTAACGCCGGCGTGCGCAGCCAACTGCCGCAGCTTTACCAAGCCTTTCCAAGGCTTGCTCGCGGCGCGATCGCCTTGGCGAAGCGCTGCGACCACGATCTCATCTGCTTTTTGCCCAGCGACTCCGTGCTCTTTGAGCATTTGAAATGTGCGACGCAGCTGCTTCGAATGCCGGTGGGTGATGAGCGCCTCTCCGGCCAACGCGTTGACACGATTCACTTGCTGCGGCCCGCGCCACCAATTGAGCGTGACGCCTGCGGCTTCGAGTTGGCGACCAATCAATCCTCCCAGGAACTGGCGCTCGCGCAGGGCGAGTGCCGCCATTCCCAAGAGAATGCCAAAACGTCCCCATAGGTAATTTTTCCCCGCAAAGACGTTCGCCAGCTTGCGGGTATTTCCGA
>JBGTDB010000020.1:0-5722 GCA_041748515.1 Phycisphaerae bacterium | reverse complement strand
TCGATATGGCCGTTGTTGTTAACGTCACCGATGGCCGACCCCATTCCGTTTTCGTCATCGCCAATTCCGGCGATCGGTGTGACGTCGAGGAATTGGCCGTTGCGGAGATTGTGGAACAGGTGACTGGTTGTAAAATCTGCGGCGACCAGCAGATCGGCCCAGCCGTCGCCGGTTACGTCAGCAAAACCGCTGGCGAATCCCCACATGTTGGAGTCGGTTGCTCCGCTGGAGAATGTCACGTCTTCGAATGTGCCCAGACCGGTGTTTCGAAAAAGACGATTGAAACTCCCGTCCGGGTCCCAGCAAGTGACATGCAGATCCAGATGGCCGTCGAGGTCGTAGTCGCCGAATGCAGCACTCGTCCAGTTCCGCAAACCCAATCCTTGCAACGAAATACCGTAGGCCGCGGCTTGCTCGGTGAATCCTCCCAGGCCGTCGTTGATGTACAGATAGGCCCTGCCGTGCAGCGTCAGGACGTACAGGTCCAAGTTTCCGTCGTTGTTGACGTCGGCCCAGGCGCAACCGGTACTGAACGAATTCAAGTTCACGCCGGTTGCAGCGCCGACTTCCTCAAAGGTCCCGTCCCCTAGATTTCTAAACAGGAGGTTGGGGGCCCCGATGCGGGTCACATAAATGTCCGGCCAGCCGTCGTTGTCGAAGTCTCCAGGCGCGGCCCCAGCCACCATCCACGGCATTTCGCACAACGACTCGCAGGAGGCAGGATTCCAATGCACGTAGTCCACCCCGGCCTCCAAGGTGATGTCCGCGAAGACCGGTCCATCGCCAGCGCGAATCGGTGCCACCATCACGAATAGAACACTGACGGCTACGACTGAAAACATGATCGCGCGCACCTCAAACCTCCTCCTGGCGGAACTGTTAGCGACCCCAGACTGCACGCTGCCGAACATGTGACGGCAATGTGACGAGTGTACAGACTAGCAACTTTTGATCGCCATTCCAAGAGGTCCGAATAGCGAAATCCCGAATTCGACTCCATTGCGTTTCGGCCTGCGCTTCTTGAATCGCTTGGTTCGGGCAATCGGTTAAGAGTCCAATATCAAGCTATATTTCGATGGCAAGATGGGCTACTTTCGAATTCCGTTGGCCTAAGTTGCTTGCTTCGAGACCTGGCAAATCAAAGCTGATGCGAAGTGAGATTGATGAATCTCAACTTGGCGAAAGCATAGAAAAATTCTTGCTTTATATCGTCGAACGGATTGGTGCTTCCAGTTGCGAGATTCTCTTTGAAGACTCGACCTACCTCCCCACGCGATATTGTCTTCCGATTGAGAGGCAGCAGTCGTTTCATTCGAGCGAATTCGACAGTCGCGGCCTATTCGACGCCTTTCTGGTTCGATCAGGGCAGATCAAGTCAATTATATGGCTTTGCGCTGATTCCCCATCTATTACACACTGATTCGGTAGACCAACGTAACCTGTACTCGAATACGCTGTCCCATCGAGAAGTTCGTTAGACATTGCACTTCCAGAGACTTGCGGGCTTGATGGATCACTATTACTCTCTCGGGTTTGAGTATCCCGAATAAACGAAGGAGATTGAACATTATGGCAAGAAGCGCATTCAGGTGTGCGAAGTGCAACCGAACGTTTTCGATGGCCGCTCATCTGGCGAGGCACAACAACGCCGTGCATGGAATGGGTAGGCGCAAGAGCGCAGGACGACGCTCGAGAGGAAGTCAAAGGGCAAGCCGTCCGGCCGGGTCGGGGAGACGATCGGCAATCACGCTTGCGTCCGATGGCGTCAGCGAAAGTCGCGGGCAGGTTTTGAGTTATATGACGGCCTACCGCGATGAGTTGATGGCCCAAAGGGATTCGATCGACGCGGAGCTCGTTGGAATCGACAATGCCATGAGCGTCATGGGTTCAGGATCGATGCTGATTCCAACAGGGCCGCGTAGAGGCCGTCCTTCCGGCTCGGGCGGAAGAAAAGGGGGCACGCTTCGCAGCGCCGTCGTTCGCGTCCTGCGGCAGAAGGGTGGACCAATGAGCCCGGCGGAGATTGCGGATGCAGTCATTAAGTCGGGCCACAAGACCCGGGCGGCCAATCTTACAAAAGCGGTGAGCAACGCCTTGCCAAAGATTGGGGAAGTGAAGAAAGTTGATCGGGGACAGTACCGCGCCTGATCGCCCTCGATCGTTCGTCGCATTGTGACGCCCGCGGAGTCTTCCGCGGGCGTTTTCATCTCTGTGGCTGTGTCGTATAGACTGGATGCAATGGCGTTCAATGAACTCACGCATATCGAATGGCTAACGCGACGGCAGCGCCCGCATTTTGCCGTTGAAACCGGCATCGGCGACGACATGGCAGTCCTTTCGCTATCAAACCGGCGCATGTTGGTTTCCAGTGATATGCTGCTTGATGGTGTTCATTTCGACGTCAACCGGCATTCGATGAAGCATATTGGAAGAAAGGCGATCGCGTGCAATCTGAGCGACTGCGCTGCCATGGCGGTCCGGCCGATCGCCGTTACCGTCTCGATCGCGCTCCCTATTTCGGATACAGAGGACGGCGTTCAGGAACTGTTCGAAGGCATTTTTGACATGGCCGCCGAATTCGACGTTGCCGTTGCGGGCGGCGATACGACGCGATGGAGCCATCCCATGGCCATCGACATTTCAATTATCGCCGAGCCTTTTCCGAACGTCGATCCAATTCTGCGGAGTGGGGCCAGGGAGGGTGATCAGATATTCGTCACCGGGAAACTGGGCGGGAGCCTTCTCGAAAAGCACCTCTCATTTCGGCCGCGCGTTCTCGAAGCACGAATTCTCGCGGAGCAGTTAGGCCATCGCCTGCACGCCATGATCGATATCAGCGATGGATTATCCCTTGACCTGTGGCGGGTCTGCCAAGCCTCTGGAACAGGGGCTATCCTTGAGGAGGCGCTGTTGCAATCGGCGGTGAGTGAGGATGCGGTACGCGCGTCGGCAATGGACGGACGTTCCCCCCAGGATCACGCGCTCGAAGACGGCGAGGACTTCGAGCTGCTACTGGCCGTCGAAGGACAGGCGCCGGATATCGAAGTACCGCTGCACCGAATAGGGTCGATTGCGGCCGAGGGGTTGAGAATGCTGCGCCGCGCCGGACAGATCGAACCACTGACGCCAAAGGGCTTCGTTCATTGACGCCTGTCTTGGAGCAATTCGTATTGGAGTCGCAGTCGCCGGGCGAGACTCTGGCACTTGGAGAGCGACTCGGCCATCATCTTGTTGGCGGCCTGGCCATCGGACTTATCGGTCCACTCGGCGCGGGCAAGACGCAATTGGTTAAAGGGATCGCCGTCGGCAACGGAGCAGCCGATTCGCGCGAGGTCACCAGCCCAACTTTTACGTTGATTCAGGAATACTCGGGGCGTCTGAAGCTCTATCACATCGATGCCTACCGATTGCGGAGTGACGCGGAACTGCTGGCCCTTGGACTGGACGAATTGGTTCGACCGGATTCGGTGGTCATTATTGAATGGGCGGACCGCGTGATTGACGTGCTCGCGCCGCCCAGGATGGTTCTTGAGATCGAACCAGTCGAATTAGAGTCGCGCCGATTCAAGATTGCGGCGGTCGGAGGGGCGGCCAAAGAGTGTGCAAACGCGATTCGGCATCAATAACATTGACAGATATCTCCGACAGGACTATTGTCCATTCGATAAGTGAATCGGTGCGGTCTTACCGCTCCGAGCTTTCTGGAGCCCATTCCTTGACTCGCCACGACGGAAGAGAAACAGCTCAATTGCGTCCGGTCGAGATCGTTCGCGGGTACACACAGTCGCCCGCCGGATCGGTCTTGGTCAGGGCGGGTCGGACAATCGTGCTTTGCACGGCCAGTTGGCAGCCCGGCGTGCCCGAATGGCGCAAAGACAGCGGAAACGGATGGGTCACGGCCGAGTACGACATGCTGCCCGCGGCGACGGACAAGCGTCGCCCGCGAAACCGGACCAAGATCGACGGCCGCACGCAGGAAATCCAGCGACTGATCGGGCGGTCGTTGCGGGCCGTGGTGGATATGGCCGCACTGGGCGAGAACTCAATTCTCGTTGATTGCGACGTGCTTCAGGCCGACGGCGGCACGCGAACGGCCAGCATTAACGGCGCTTATGTTGCCATGTGCGATGCAGTGCAGTTCGCCATAAAAAATGGAGCACTATCCACTTCGCCGGTTCGAGGCGCCGTCGCCGCCATCAGCGTCGGAATGGCCAAAGGACAGATGCTCGTAGATCTGGACTATCGCGAAGATGTCGACGCCGAAGTGGACATGAACGTGGTCATGACCGGCGACGGGCGTTTTGTCGAAGTCCAGGGCACCGGGGAGCAGGCCACTTTTTCGCAAGAGGAGCTCGACCGCATGTTGCAAGGGGCGCGGCATGGAATCGAATGTATCATTGCAATCCAGGCGGATGCGCTGAGGAAGCCGTGTCTCTGAGGATTTTTATTCTGGCGGTCGGCAGGTTGCGATTTAAGATGGGCCTTTGTCGGAGTAATGTTTGCAGCATCGTCATTGCCGCGTTCGCGTTAATGCCCCTCGGATGCGCTGCCCCTGGGCCCTCGGCCGGGGGGCCGAGCACTACGATCGGATCAAAGGGTGCGGCCTGGACGATTCGGTGCGTTGAATTATCGGGGCCGAATCGAAACGCCCTGGCTGAACAATTCTCGCAGACTCTCCGCGTGACGCCGGGAATTCGGCCCGGCGACGTTTTCTACCAAGATGATCCCGACGGCTTTATCCGTCTTTATTACGGCCGTTATAGGTGGAGAACTGACCGCGGAAGTGAGGAGCGCATGCCGGGGCAGATGCGGGCCGACCTGGACATGATCAAGCAGCTTGGCGACCCTTCCACCGGACAACGATATTTTTTTCACGCCATTCCGATTCGAATGCCGCAGCCGGACGTGGGCAATCCGCAATGGCGACTTAAGAACGCCCATGGCAAGTACTCGCTCCAGGTAGCCGTGTTTGAGCCCACGGACGCATTTTCGGAGTTCAAGGCGGCGGCCGCGGAGCACTGTGCCAACCTTCGCGCAGAAGGATTTGACGCCTATTACCATCACTCCCCGGTTTCCAGTGTGGTGACGGTCGGAGCCTTCGGCCCGGAAGCTGTAACCACCCGGTTCGACGGAAGTCGATATCAGTCCATTTATAGCCCCGAGGTCGCGGCTCTTCAGCAACATGAGATCCTCAAGCACAATCTGCTGAACGGCCGTGTTTACTACGCGATCGACGATAAGGGCAATCGTGTGCCGGTCTATTCGCGCTTGGTGGAGATTCCACGCAACGAGGACTGAGCAACTTCGTACAAACGATGCGGCTTCTTATCGCGACAACCAACTCGGGCAAGCTTCGAGAAGTCACGGCGATTCTTGAAGGATTAGCGGTCGATATTGCAACCCTGACTGATTTTCCGGGTGTGCGACCGGCCGTTGAAGACGGGGAAACTTTTCTTGAGAACGCCCGGCGAAAGGCCATGTATTACGCAGCGCACACAGGCCATTGGACTCTGGCCGACGATTCCGGGCTCGAGGTGGACGCCTTGGGCGGCGCCCCCGGCGTGCTTTCGGCACGATACGCGGGCGAGGGCGCGGACGACCAGGATAACAATGCCAGACTGATGGCGCAGCTCGCCGGTGTTCCGCAGACTCTTAGGACGGCACGGTTTCGATGTGCGATGGTGTTGGCGTCGCCAACCGGGATTCTCGCCACCGCCGAGGG
>JBGTDB010000019.1:0-7039 GCA_041748515.1 Phycisphaerae bacterium | reverse complement strand
ACCGACAACGGCAAAGGTCATCGCTGCGGCGGTGATGAGTCTGGTAAACACGGACATTCGGGAGTTCCTCCTTCATCGTGGGATGTTGACGTTCCTACACGGGCGGCCGACAGTACGCCGGCGCACGATCGCGCCATGTTGTGGCATCATGATAAGCGCTTCCCATAAACAATGCGAGCCTCACAAACCCGCCCGGCATAGATGCCGGGGCTCCGAGATGGCTGCCGGGAACGCAATGGATGCCATCGGCCGAGCCCGGAACCGCATTACTCGCAATAAAGGCTATTCGGCTCGTAGAGCAGAAATTCCGCTGAAGAATTGTAAAAATCCGTCGAAATGGGTCGGGGTCTGGTGAGGCTATCCAACAGGCAGGCGTCGGAGCGAGGGGCGGATATCATTCGGTGGGAAGCAACTGGCAATACGCCGCGACGTTGGCCAGCGCGGCCGGCGACCAGCCGAGCAGTTCGCTGGCGGGCATGGGGCTGCCGGGGTGCCCGAATCGAATCTTGTGCAGGAATTCCCAGGGGTTTTCATTGGCAACCGTGCCGAGGTAATCGGGATCGGCGAGCGTGCCGAAGTTGATGGCCCGGCCGTCTTCCCCGTGGCAGGTGGCACAATTGGCGCCGAAGAGGAATCCGCCGAAATCCGGATTGCCGAGGAACTCGCCGGATTCGCCGATGTATTCATCGGTGTCGACCATGCTCTCGCGAACGAACTTGACCATATCCCACAGGTCGGCGTCGGTCATTCCGTAGGCTGCCATGTTGTGTCCGTTGGGCTGATCCAACGGATCGGCGAGGAGCAGTTGCAATATTTCCTCCGCCGAAAGCGCGGAGCCGAACAGCCCGGCGATGCCCGTATAGCGCGATCCGCTTCCGTACGCCCCGTCGACGCCCTTGTAGTCCCAGCCGTGGCATTCCTTGCATCGAAACGTCGTGCCGCCGGATTGGGCGCCGAATTCGGGATAGAGCGGATGTTCCCCTTCGGGCGCGGGCAGGCCGGCAGTCGTCCACCACCGGTCGTACAGTTTTCCACCACGAACCGCGTCGGCCAGCACGTATGTGCCCGGGAAAGGCGCGGTCGGGCCGGTCATGGCGGCGATCCACAATTCGGCGTCATCGGAGGAGATCCAATCATCATTGTCCAGGTCAAGGTATTGGCAGACTTCGTCAGCATCCTGAACATCGGCGTTGAAGCAGTTCGCAAATACGGCGAAGTCAGCCAAGTCGAGATCAGTGTCTGCGTCGGCATCGCCCGGCGTAGCGAATTGGGAGAGGGCATAGCTGAAGTAATAACGATCTCCGGAAGTTATGATGTTATTATTAATGGCGTTCCCCGAGGCGAAGAAAGTCGCTGCGCCTTCGTCTGACGCAGGTGCCTGCCATTGCAGGTTGTAGACGTACGATCCCCCGCCGTCGCCCCACTCGGCGATCGACTCGACCACACCGTCGCCGCGGTGCGTCATGAAGGCCGGATCGTCACTGGCAAACCTGGTCCGAGCCGCGTCAGCGATAATCAACGTGCCCATGTGGTTGAAAGGAGGTTGTTCAACGCTGAGCGAGAATCCAGCGCCCGCCTGTTCGGAGTCGAAGACGCGAACGCCAATCTCGTAGATCCTGCCCGGGCGATAGCGGAGCGGGGCACCGAGAATCTCGACGCCGCCGGACCCTTCGTTGAACGTGTGACAGTCCGCGCACCCTGCGCCGAAGCTGGTCGGGCTTCCGCTGTACATGGAAGGGGCACCGCCGCGAAACGCCAGGGCCGCCGGAATGGCGATAAACGCGGTGACAATCGCTGCCGCCGCAATACGAGCCCGATAGGCCCTTAACATAATCCCCCCCTGCTGCCGGTGTGTTAATGCCCCATATGCACCGGCGTGTGTTCCTAAAGGGCGCATACGCCCCGCAAGACACCCCTATCGTACCGCCTTTCGGGACGCGATTCAACGAACCGGGCGTCCGATAGTCGGGGCCGTTCGATTGAATACGAAGCGAACCGAGCCACGAAAGCGGCCCGTTCAATTGAAATGAAGCTCAACCGATTCTTGAAAGTCGCAGCTTACGTCCGAAACGCCTTTGCACTTCGGCCTTCAGGTTTGCATGGTCGGGCGAATCCAGCGACGGATCCTCCCGGAGCAAATCGGCTGCATCGTCGCGGGCGGTTTGCAGGAGTGACAGGTCGCGGGCCAGATCGGCCGCTTTGAATACCGGCATCCCATGCTGCCGTGTGCCGAGCAACTCGCCCGGACCGCGAAGGATCAGATCCTTCTCGGCGATGCGGAATCCGTCGTCGGTCTCACAGAGGATTGAAAGCCGGGCAATGGCCCCATCGCGCCCCGGATCGGCAAACAGGAAGCAAAAGGATTTTCGGTTTCCCCGGCCAATCCGGCCGCGAAGCTGGTGAAGCTGGCTCAGGCCGTATCGTTCGGCGTGCTGAACGAGCATCAGCGTCGCGTTGGGCACGTCCACACCGACTTCAATGACTGTCGTCGCGGCCAGCACCTTGACGTCGCCGCTGCGAAAGCGGTTCATCGCGACGGCCTTTTCAGCCGGTTTCATTCGACCATGCAGGAGCGCAATCTTGAATCCTTCAAGCTCCTCCCGGGAAAGGCGTTCAACTTCGGCGGCCGCTGCCTTCAGCGGAATCGATTCGGATTCCTCCACCAGCGGATAAACGACGTACGCCTGTTCGCCACGTTTGAGCCTGTCTCGGACGAAACCCCATGCCTTTGCGGTGTTCTCCGGCGTCACCAGGCGCGTAACGATGGGTTGCCGCCCGGGTGGGCGATCGTGAATGGTCGAAATGTCCAGATCGCCAAACAGCGTCATGGCCAGGCTCCGCGGAATCGGCGTCGCGGTGAGTACCAGCGTATGTGGGGCGGCGGATTTTCGCTTGAGGGCCGCTCGCTGCGAAACCCCGAACTTGTGTTGTTCGTCGATGATAACCAACGAGAGATTCCTGAATCGCACGTCGGGTTCCAGAATGGCATGCGTGCCGATCAACCAATTCACTTCGCCGCCGGCCAATCCGCGGAGCAGGGTCGTGCGCTCGCGCTTGCCGGTCGAACCGCTCAGGTAGCCGATGTTGACCCGGCTTCCTTGCAGGTATTGCTCAACTTTTTCGCGATGTTGAGCCGCAAGTACTTCCGTCGGAGCAAGCAGGGCTACCTGCCTCCGGGCGGCGACAACGGCCAGTGAGGCATACACCGCGACCGCGGTCTTTCCGGCCCCCACGTCCGCCTGCAAAAGCCGGTTCATTGGCGCCGGTCGAGCCAGGTCGGCCGAAATCTCGGCGATGGCCTTGTCCTGACCGGGTGTCAGCTTGAATGGAATTCGACGGCGAATTCGCTCATCAACTTTGGGCGAAATCTCAATGACCTCTGCCGCGGCGGATTTGCGACCCTTGGCGCGACTGAGCTGTAACGCGAGCTGAAAAAAAAGGAGTTCGTCATAGGCCAATCTCTGACGGGCGACTTCGGCATCGGACGGGCTGGTCGGGCGATGGTACCGAAGAATAGCTGTGGGTCGCGGAGGGAGTTTTCGTTGTAGCCGCAGCCGATCCGGCAAAATCTCTCGTACGCTTGCAACGGCCGATTCGAGCACTGACTCGACCACCCGCCGGACGTCCCGGCTACCCAGTCCCTCCGTGGCCGGATAAACCGGTTCGAATTCGTCCTCCTCGCCGACCAATGGATCGCCTTCGGAACGATCGATCACCAGGGTCCGCGGGTTGACCATCGACGCGGCCTTGCCGCGCAAGTCGACCTTGCCGGTCAGGCGGACGATGGAGCCGTTGTGCAGCTTTTCAAGAAGAAATGCCGAGTTGAACCAGGAAACACGGCACATGCCCGTGCCATCAACGACGTCAGCGCGAATGGGTCGGCTGCCATATCGAGCCCCCGGCCGCAGGCCGCGAATTTCACCGACGATGGTGGCCGTCTGATCGAGATGGAGCGAACCGATCGCCTGTGACCTGGGTTTGTGCTCGTAGCGAAACGGATACAGTTCGATAAGGTCGCCGACGGTTACCACACCAAGGCGCGCGAACAGCTTCGCCCGAACCGGCCCAACGCCGCGAAGGTATTGAACCGATTTCTCAAGGTCGATTGCCTGGGGAACGGCAGCGCGCGGCATGACTGGCGCCGGATGCCTTGCGGCAGTAAACGGCGAGCCGACTCCGGCAGACTCACTTTGAATCCGCCCCGCCGGAACAGCCTGACCCTGAACCGTTTGGCTTCTCGTTTTACGGGATGACGAGGCGTTGTCCGACGCGGATCCTGTTTGGATCATTGATCTCGCCACGGTTGGCCTCGTAAATTTCTCGCCACTTGGTGTGGTCGCCGTTGTAATAAGTTCGTGAGATTGAGTAGAGGGTATCTTTCTTTGCGACCGTGTGGTAGCGCGACGAGGTCGTCGTCGCATAGGTTGTTGGATGGGCCTGGTACGTCTGGGCCGGCAAAGGCTCATACACCGGGTATGAGTCGGCCGTGCCGCCGCCCAATGACGGGTCATAGGCATCGGCATACGGATCGGCCTTCTTGCCGCCGAACCATCCGCGAACCGTTGTGCAACCTGTTACAAGAGAAAGGGCGAACCCACAGACCAGAAGAGAAGACGCAATGCGCCGCATGATGGTGACCTCCATGTCTAGAGTACGGTTGAATCCCGACAACCGGGCAATATGGTAACTCGGGGCGATCTGAAGTCAAGCCAAAAGTTGGAAGTACGGCAAAAAGAAACGATGGCATGGAACGCGAAGGTAGACGGTTCGGGATTGAAGTCCTCCGAGTGCTCGGCGTCTCGGCCGGAGCATTCCGGATCTTCAATGGCGCGAATTGTGAAATGCTGCGTCCAATCGCAGAGATCAAGCCCCCTTTTTTCTGGCGGCAATCGCGGTTCTCACCAGACTTAGAATGGCTTTTTTCTCGATGGGCTTTGATATGTAATCGTCGGCCCGGCATTCAGCGGCACGCTCTACGTCGCTGGGTTCGTTCAGAGCGGTAACCATCACGACTGTGATATCTCGGGTCTTGGGGTCGGCCTTGATTCGCTTGCAAACTTCAAAACCGCTCATCTTGGGCATCATAATGTCCAACAGGACGAGATCGGGCGACTCTTCGGCTACCCGGGCAATGGCCTCCAGTCCATTGGTCGCGGTGACCACGCGAACCTCCGGCAGATCCTCCATGTAGATTTCAAGCAACTCCAGGTTCTGGGCGTTATCGTCCACCAGCAAGACGGTTGGGGCGGCGGCTTCTGCGACCATGGCAATCGGCTCCTCAATCGTTGAATCTAAACAGTTTTCGGCCGGCCGGGCTGAAAGTCAAGTTTGTTGCTCGCAATGAGCGGTTCTGGAATTCCGAATGGATGCACGGACAACTTCCGAAGCCGGGCACTCCCCTGCGGACGGATTCCCAACTATTTCAGCTTCGAGGCGCGAAGTTACGGGCATGCGCCCGCCAGGCAATTCTCGATCGAAAGACCCCGAGTAGTTTCGCCAAAGCAGGGCTGAACGCGCGTTCGATACTTACTCCATGGACGTTCTCTGGTTTATCGCCGGGCTCGTGTTCCTCGTTGGGGGGGCAGAATTGATGGTGCGCGGAGCAGCCCGCCTAGCCGCGGCTTTCGGCATCTCGCCGCTGGTCGTCGGGCTGACGGTGGTGGCGTTCGGCACTAGCGCGCCGGAGCTCGCGGTTACCGTGAAATCCGCCTACGCCGGGCAGGCCGATCTGGCCCTCGGCAATGTGGTGGGCAGCAACATCGCCAACATTCTGCTCATTCTGGGGGCCGCTTCGCTGATCACGCCCCTTACCGTTGCAACGCAGCTAGTCCGATTCGACGTGTGGATCATGATCATCACGTCTCTGGCGGTTGGGGCATTGGGATTTAACGGGCAAATCGGCCGGTTCGAGGGGCTGCTTCTGGCCCTCTGTCTAGCGATTTATATCGTTCATGGCGTTTGGAAGAGCAGGCGCGAATCCGCAAAAGCCATCGCTGAATACGAGGCGGAGTTCGGCCCCAAAGAGCCTCTATCGACTCGTACCGTTGGCCGCAATGTTGTTTACGTAATCGTCGGATTGGTTCTTCTCGTCGCGGGAGCCGGCTGGTTGGTGGACACCGCCGTCGCGTTCGCCCGGGCTTGGGGCGTCAGCGAGCTTGTCATCGGGCTGACAATCGTTGCCATTGGGACTTCGCTACCGGAGGTCGCGACCAGCATTGTGGCCAGCCTGAAAGGCGAGCGGGATATCGCGGTGGGAAACGCCGTGGGCAGCAACATTTTCAACGTCCTGGCCGTCCTCGGGATCGGTGCGGCGGTCAGCCCGGCCGGGATTCCGGTCCCGGTTAACGCCCTTCAATTCGACATCCCGGTGATGTGTGCGGTGGCCATCGCATGCTTGCCCATCTTTTTCAACGGCTATCGAATCAGTCGTTGGGAAGGGGCGTTGTTCCTGGCGTATTACGCTGCGTATCTCGCGTTCCTCATTCTGAGCGCGCTGCAAGCAGCCATGCTTTCACCGTTTCGAACCGCGATGGTCTGGTTTGCCATCCCCCTCACGGTCATCACGCTCTCCGTGATTACGTACCGCACTATCCGTAAGCCCGCCGCGGAAATTGGATAGAGCGCAATTGAAAACCGAAGCATCCATGTCTTTCCTTTTGCCAAAACGGTTTTGCGAGATGCCCGGCACGACCTTGAGGGGCTGCTCCGAATCGCCGTGTCATTGAATGCAAACCCGGAAGGGACGATTCTGTTGATTATTCCCTGAAAACCATCCCAAGTCAGGGAACCGGCACCGAATAGACTCTTGGAAGCATGAAGACGCCGCTCAAAATCACTGCAAATCCCAGCCATTCGCCAAGTCCGACGAGCCAGTCATGCGGCTTTTCATATCCAAACGCATCAACAACCATGCCGATGCCGAAGATTCCCAGGATGCTTGCGACGATAATCACTGCGGCGCGCGTGGGAACGGATGAAGGTGCGACCTGCAATACGAGACAAACCGCGCCAAGTATCAGAATTGACACGGCGATCGCGC
>JBGTDB010000018.1:0-2607 GCA_041748515.1 Phycisphaerae bacterium | reverse complement strand
TTCGGCGTCGGAATGGGCAATAATGGGCGGGCGAAACTGGCGGAATTTTTTCCGCCTGTGGACGGCCAAGGAAGCGACCCTCAAAGCAAATGGGCTGGGAATCGGGAACCTCTCCCGTTGCGGCATTCGAGCGACTCGGGGGCTAGCGGAACTCACCGTGCAACTTGACGACCGCGATTGGGTCGTGCGACAATCTGAGTTCGAAAATCACGTTGTGGCGGTGGCCGGAGTCAATGGACCCATTGATTGGACGGTTTCAATCCGATGCATTGTTGATCCGCTATCGCCGATTAGAGAAAGCCCTGAATGAATTCAGTAACATTACTCATGACGTGGGCCGCGATGGTCCCGGCCGTCCCGCCAACCGGGTCGCTCACTGTCTCCGCCCGCCTGCTGGGCGATCAGTTGGTCGCCGGAGGCCGGTACCGAATCATCGTCGATGCAGAGTCTGGAGATGGCTTCTCCGTTTCTCAGGCAGGAATGCCCGCGCCAATCCTACAAATTCAAGCCCCCTCATCAGTCTTATTGACCGGCGATTCCGCTATCTTGCTCGCCGAACTGAAAAAGTCGGGCTTCCTTAACGGACCGCACGAATTGCTCCTTGCCAAGAATCCGTTGGCCTTCGACTTCATTCTCAAATCGGCTCCGGCAACAGGAGATTCGATTTTCCTCAACTTTGTCGCCTATCTTCGCGGCAGTTCGCCGGAAGAGACCTTTCTTGTTCGACGACGGTTGGCCCTCCCGTTATTCCCCAAAGCAACTGCCGAAGATGTTGAGCCGACGTCGTCGCAATGGGGCATCGGAAATACCTTGCAGATTGGAGATAAGGCCGCGAATTTTGCGCTCCCGCGGGCCGATGGCTCCAAGCTCGAACTATCCGAATTGATCGGGAAGAAGAACGTGGTTATTACCACCTATAGAGCACATTGGTGACCGTACTGCGGCAAGCAACTGGTTCAGTTGCAGGAAATCTACGATGAATTTACCAGCCGGGAGACCGTGGTCATAGCAATCGCCCAGGAGGACACAGACCTATCCTCTCACGGCTTGATCCATCAGAATCTCAAGCCTAATCCTCGCTTCGAGATCGTGGCGGATTTGAACGAGGAAACAATCGAAAAGTACGATCGCGCCACGGCCTACCTGATCGACAGGCAAGGCATTGTTCGGCAAGTATTCCCCATGGCCATTCAACACCGTCCCTCCTGGTGGGCGGTCATCAACGAAATAAAGCGAATTGACCGAGAATCACCCGATCGTTAATTGGCCGGACCGCTTGGCGGCGGCAATGGATCGGCCCAGCGGTGGGCGGTTATCCGTCCGCCGCGCGCATGGTATGAGAAGGTCCAACGACGGGCCCAGACGCGCATGACATCCGTACCGATGATCACGTCGGGCAGGCCCTCCGTTTCAAAAAGCCCCACGTTGGCCGCCACCGTGCCGAGATCCGAGTGGGCAACCGTCACATCAAGACGGATTCGCGAGAGAATTCCGGAAGCCTCTGGGAGAATTCCTCGCCGGATGAACGTCCCGTTGCTTCCGGTGTCCAGCAATCCGAGAAGCCCCACCGTGCGGCCGCCTGATGCGACCTCAATTTCGATGAAGGAACTGTCAAAGGCCGACAGGTACTCCGGCGGCGGGGCAAACTCAAGTGAGACGCCGTCGGTGGGTGCCGAGGCAATCAGCGAGGCCGCGGAGCGGTCGAAGTCGATTTCAAGAGCCAGTTCAGACTTGCGAAAAAACTCAAAACCGACGCCGTTACAATCGCAAACCGACAAACCAACAAGGGCGGAATGGGCGAATTGTTCAACGCCCCCGACCGAGTACCTGAAGTCCTCGGTTATCGCAACGGTCTCGATGCCGCCAAAGGCCAGGACGTCCACTTCGCCCTGTCGCCCGAGCCCGAAATCTTCACGGAGAATCAGTTCGTAAGCCCCTCCGGTGTCCACGATCGCCTCACCCACCGGCGCACCCTCGATGGAAAGCGGCAAAGTAAAGAGCGTGTCGGGGCGCGGCGGGAAGACCGGCACGCAGCCCGATGTTGAAATCAGGAAACCGACGCACAGGTACACGAACCCTGCCCGCCGGCCTTGGCTCTCGCAATGAGCATCATACATGACGGGATTTTACCGTCCTTGTAATGTCCGGTGAACGTGTTCGAAATCCGGAGCCGCGGATTCCGGTAAGAATCGACACGTCCCGACTTGGGATGTATCCTCCGCCACACCGGCAAGGAGGCCTCTTCTGTCAACGATTCAGCGAATTGACTCTCCGGCGTTTCCTCGCACCCGTTATCAGGCTCGCGGCGGCCGTGGTCGGCGATGTCACCGGTGACGACCACCATGTCGACGTCGTCGCGCTGCTGGAGGTCGGCCAGCACGGCATCGAACGCTTCGGCAGTGTCGTACCCGTGGGTGCCCTGCGGCTCGATGCCCGGCTCGAGAAAGTGCGTGTCCGACAACTGTCCGACACGGAACACGTCGCTCATGGTCGGGGAGTCTGGCACAGCGAGCGACCGTTCAGGCGGGGTCGCCGAAGCTGCGCCGCAGCGTGTCCAGCGCGTCGCGAACGTCCGCGATCTCGTCGGCGCCGAGCGGGTTCCGTTCG
>JBGTDB010000017.1:0-6927 GCA_041748515.1 Phycisphaerae bacterium | reverse complement strand
CCCGACGGCAAGAGGATTTGCCATACAACTGAAAAATGAGGACCTCCGGCGAGCCGTAAGTTGAAATATGACAAGAACGTGCAACTTGAGCGGTTTGCTGTTGGGCCTTGGCCAATCGAGATTGCGCAAGACTAACTGGTTCCGGCGGTGTGCGCCGGTTCGCCAATGACGGGGTTTTCGCCTGCCGGTGAGTTAATCCGGACGCCGCTGCGGGATAGGGCGGCGCGGATCAGGCCGACGAACATCGGGTGCGGATTGAGCGGGCGGCTGGTCAGTTCGGGATGGGCCTGGGTGGCCAGGAAGTAGGGGTGCTTTTCGCGAGGAAGTTCGAGCACCTGCATGATCGGGTGGTCGGGGCTCTTGCCGGAAAAGACCAATCCGCCGGCCGTCAGCCGGTCGATGTAGTCCGGGTTTACCTCGTACCGATGGCGGAAGCGCATGCGGATCGACTCGCCGCCGGCCAGGTCGGCGATCATGGTGTCCGGCGAGAGCTGCACGTCGAACCCGCCTAGTCGCATGGTTCCACCCAGCCCCTCGATCTTCTTCTGTTCGGGGAGGAAATCGACGACTGGATGGGGACAGTCCGGCTCGATTTCGGTGCTGTTGGCGTGGGGCAGGCCGCAAACATGTCGGGCGTATTCGATGACCGCGATTTGCATGCCGTAGCAGATTCCCAGATAGGGCAGTCCGTTTTCGCGAACGTACTGGATGCAGATGATTTTGCCGTCCACCCCGCGGAAGCCGAACCCGCCGGGCACGATGACGCCGTGCAGGCCCTTCAAGCGCTCGGCAACGTTGGACTCGGAAAGGTCGGCGCTGTCCACCCACTCGAGCTGAACCCGAGCGTCGCAAAACGCGCCGGCGTGCTCGATGGCCTGGATGATGCTTGCGTAGCTGTCGCGGACGGAGGTGTACTTGCCGATGATGCCGATGGTCAGCGGATGCGCGGCGTTTCGCAATCTGGAAATATAAGTGTTCCAGGTCTTGCGCGATTGCTCTTCCTTTTGCGCGTCGATGCCGTCGTTAAGTTTCAGCAGATCGAGCACCGAGGCGTCGATGCCCGCGCCGCGAAGCATTTCGGGAATAACGTAGACGCTGTCGCAATCGTGCATTGAGAACACCTGGTCCATCGGCACGTTGGCGAAGAGAGCGATTTTCTCGCGGACTTTCTTGGTCACCGGGGCCGGAGCCCGGCAGGCGATGATGTGCGGATGGATGCCCGCGGCGTTGAGCAATTTGAGGTTGAGCTGGGCCGGCTTGGATTTCTGCTCGCCGAGAATCTGCGGTGAAACGATATAGGTGAGCGCGACAAAACAGAAATTGGCCGGGCCCTCTTCGTACGACATTTCGCGGACGGCCTCGATGAAGTAGGCGTTTTCGACGTCGCCGACCGTGCCGCCGATTTCGACAAACACCACGTCGGCCTCGCTGGCGACGGCCAGTTCGCGAAGGCGCAACTTCACCTCGCCGGTGACGTGGGGGATCATCTGCACGTCGCGGCCGAGGTAGAGCCCTTCGCGCTCCTTTTCAAGAACCGACGAGAAAATCTGACCGCTGGTGCAGAAATTCAGCCGCGACAGATTCTGGTTGAGCATTCGCTCGTAGGTGCCCAGATCCATGTCGCACTCGACCCCGTCGTCAAGCACGAATACTTCGCCGTGGCGATAAGGGTTCAGCGTGCCGCTGTCGCGGTTGAGGTAGCCCTCGAGCTTAATCGGAGCAACGGCCAGCCCCTTGTCCTTGAGGATCTTGGCCAGGGAGCTTGAGAAAATCCCCTTGCCCAGGCCGCTCATTACGGTGCCGACGACCACGACATATTTCGTGCGGCCGGGCACGTAATTCGCCGGCATGGGGGTGAAGAACTCGGTTTCTTCCGAAACGTGTCCGATGCTCGAAAGATTCGCTTCAGGTCTCATGGCTTACACCTGTTTTCCTACCCGTGTTCTCTGTAGCACTGCAACCACCGCCCAAATAAGACAACTCGCCCGACCTCTCCCGCCTAGCAGCGGGAAGTCAGTGGCCAGGATGGGCACCGCCGTCTCGGCCGTGAGTACACGAGCGAGACGCCCATGTCACACCCTTCGCCAATGGCTACTAGACCACCGGCTGCCTCGATCGTTCTTGCGTCTCGCGATACCGCCTAACGAATGCGGCATAGTCCTCCGGCGTGTCGATGCCGACGGACGATTCGTTCACAACCACAACGTCGATCGGGAGGCCATGGTGCATCCAGCGCAACTGCTCGAGCGATTCGGCGCGTTCGAGATCGGTCGGCGAAAGCCCGCCGGTCACTTGTCGAAGCGCCGACATGCGAAACGCATACACGCCCAAGTGCAACAGCCAGCGAGAAGGTCGATCGACAAGGCCGCGCGTGTCGCGCGGAAAAGGAATCAGACTCCGCGAAAAGTACAACGCCCGGCCCGCCTCGTCCACCACGACCTTGACGCGATTCGGATCGGCCGGCGACCCCGGCCCTTCGCGCGGACCGGCATCATCGAACGGCGCGGCAAGAGTTCCTATCAGCGGAGGCTGTGAATTGTCGGATTTAGCGATCTGATGATTTGGCAATTTGCTGATTGGGCCGCCATCACCCGAGAGAGCAAGCATTCGTTGAACAAGTAGATCCAGCGAGTCTGGGCAGATCTCCGCCTCATCGCCCTGAACGTTAATGACAATATCGTTATCTTTCAGGCCAAGGATCTGGGCGGCCTCGCCCACGCGATCGGTACCCGAAACGTGATCGGGCCGAGTCATGACCGGCTGCCCGTCGAAGGACTCGACCGCCTGCACAATTCGGAGGTCGTCGGTAGCCACTACAACCCGGTCGATGCGGCCGGCCTGTCGGACATGCTCGTAAACGTGCTGGACGAGGTACTTTCCGGTGTCGGCGGCGAGGGCTTTGGCGGGGAGTCGGGTCGAGGCGAAGCGGGCCGGAATGATGGCAACGATGCTCATCCGACCCGCCGATTCCAGTGATCTTGCTCTTTCAGATACAGCACGGGTAAAATATAGTCGGGCTCATCAGGTATGTCAAAACCGGAGGCTTGACCAATTCGATTACCGGCTCGGCCAGGATGGATTCGTAACTCGCTCGCCACTCTCCTGGCGGCAATTGCACTCTTCATCTGGGTCATTTGGCTGGCAAGCCGAATGACTTGCTGGCATTTTTCGCGCGTCACGCCGACGGCATACCATGTATTGGACTTCCGCGACGGCACAATTCACTACGAGTTTCGGTTATATGGACCTTTGGACGGCACGGAAAAGCAACACGCCGCAAGCTTTGGTTTCATGGGTACGGGCTTTCGTGTAATAGGTGACAGACGCGCTTGTGGAACGTGGCCGCGCCTTTACATCATGGCCAGCTTGCTTCCGCTAGCCTTAATTCTTGGGAGTTACCCGGTGTTTTTGCTGATCTCCGGCCCGGTCAGGCGCGACTTGCGGCGGCGGCGAGGGCGCTGCTGCTGGTGTAGCTATGATCTGACCGGCAACATATCCGGCATTTGTCCTGAATGCGGAGCGGATTTGTGAATGAATCAATGTGGGGAGTACTTCGCCGGACTTACCACTTCCGAAACCCTCGGGTTTCGGTTTTCTCTGTTCGGACACCGCTTCGCATCGCTCAATGGAAATGGCGTTTCCCGTGGTTCAGCCATCGCCGCGTTCGCTGATTCTGCAGGGGTGGCGATCAAGCACAACCTGATTGTGATGACTGACACCGGCACGTTTCAGGGTGCCGAGCAATCGTCAGCTCTCGGCTCAAAGTCAATATTACCCCAATGAAATGCACGCATATCGCCTTGCAGGTGAACGACATCGAGCGGTCGATCGCGTTCTATGCCGAGTTTTGCGGGATGAAGGTCATTCACGACCGAAGCGATCCGGAGGCCAACCGTGTCGTCTGGCTTGGCTGGGGCGAGGATCCGCCGAAGTTCGTCATCGTGCTGCTCGGATCGCCGTATGAAACGAACGTTCAGCCGCCGTGGCAGCACATCGGCATGGCCGTGGACAGCCGAGCGGAGGTGGACGCAGCCTACGAAAGGGCCCTCGCCGCCGGGCTGAAAAACCTCTGGGCCCCCTTCGACGCCGGTGAAATCGTTGGCTACTACTGCGGCGTTCCCGACCCCGACGGCAACATGGTCGAGTTTTCCTTCGGCCAGCGGATCGGTTGATTCGAAGGGCAGCGGTTTGCCGCTTATCGACAGAGTAACTTTATATGGGGACCGGTCGTGACTACCGCAGTCCGTAGTCGCTCAGTTTGCGATAGAGGGTGCGGGCGCCGATGCCCAGGGCCTTGGCGGTTTTCTCGCGGTTGCCGCCGAACATCCGCAGGGTGTTCATGATGTGCAGCTTTTCGACGTCAGCCATGCTCATGCCGGCGAGGTTCGGTGGGCCCGCCCGGACGATATCGGTCGAGGCTTTCAGGTAGTCGGGCAGGTCGTCCGGCCCCAGGATCGGCCCTTCGGACTCCAGGCACATGCGATGAATTACGTTTCGCAACTCGCGGACATTGCCGGGCCAGTGATGGTTGACCAGCTTTCGCATGGCTTCGGGCGCGATGCCGGCCAATTTGGTGGCGTTTTCTTGGTTGCATTGATCGAGGAAATGTTGGGCGAGCACGGGAATGTCCTCCCGCCTTTCGCGAAGCGGTGGAAGGCGGATGGCCGCCTGGCCGTGAAGGCGATAGAACAGATCCTGTCGAAACGCCCCGGTGCGAACCTGCTCCTGCAAATCGTGGTTGGTGGCCGCGACGAATCGAACGTCAAAGTACTGGGTCTCGTTGCTGCCGACTTTGATGATCTCGCCCGACTCGAGCGTCCGCAGCAGCTTGGCCTGCATGGCCAGGGGCATGTCGCCAATTTCGTCGAGGAACATGGTGCCGCTTTCGGCTGCCTCGACCAGCCCCTTGCGATCGACCACGGCTCCGGTAAAAGAGCCCTTGACGTGTCCGAACAGTTCGCTTTCCAGCAGGGTCTCGCTGACGGCCGCGCAGTTCAGCACCTTGAACGGCTTTCCCGTCCGCGGCGAGTTTTCGTGGATGGCCTGGGCGAAAAGTTCCTTGCCGGTGCCGGTTTCGCCGACGATCAGGACGGTGCTTTTGCTGCGGGCGATCTTCTGGAGTCGCTTGATTTAGCGGTTTATTGAGTAGGAGGTGCCGATGATGCCGGAAAACTCGAAGGCCCCTTCGAGCTGCTTTTTGAGCATCCGTGATTCGCGGGCGGCGACGGCCTGTTTCGCGGCCCGGGCGACTTTGTCGCGAAGCACGTCGATGTCGATCGGCTTGATAAGGTAATCGTAGGCCCGGTGCTCGTTGTCCGGACTGAGCGCCTCGCGGGCCAGCGCTTCGCTGCCGTAGGCGGTCATCAAAATGATCTCCGTCTCGGGGCTGACTTCCTTGGTCTTGCGCAGCACGTCCATGCCGTCGATCTTGCCGCCGAGCTTGTAATCGGTGACCACCACGTCGGGCGGATGTTTTTCGATACTTTCGATGGCGGCCGCCCCGGAATTGACCACGTTGCACGCGAAGTTCGAGCGCGAGAGGGCCTCGGCCACCGCCTCCCCGTGGGGCAGCTCGTCTTCGACGATCAGAACAAATGCCGTTTTGCCGCTCATGGTCGGACAATTCTAATCGAAAATGCCACGATGATTAGGGTAGAGGCTCGGCCGCGGTGCAAATCTGCTCCTGAGGCTTCGATAAGTCCGGCAGGCGCGCGGTGAACGTCGTCCCCTCGCCCGGCGCGCTGGTGAACGTCAGTGTGCCGCCGTGCTCCTCGATGATTCGCCTGGTCAGCGGCAGGCCCAGGCCGGTGCCGCCCACCTTGGTTGAAAAGAACGGCCGCATGATCAGGTCGCGGTCCGCCTCGGAAATACCCACGCCGTCGTCGGCGATGTGGATGGTCGCGAAGGATTCGCGGGCCACGTTTCGGCTCGGGATTGAATCGGCCGGGCAACCTTCCGGTTGAACTTGCGCAGGATTGCGGCCGCCGCGATTGCTATTCGGTTCAGAGTCGACGGAGACGGTAATCCGCAGGGTGCCGCCATTTGGCATGGCCTGCTGCCCGTTGAGCGCGAGATTGAGCAGAGCCTGACTGAGGAGCTTTTCGTCTACGTGGCAGATGACAGGCTCGTCGGGCGCGTTTACCGTTACCTCGACCTTATTGGCGTGGAGGGTTGGTTCGAGGAATTCGACAAGCCGCGAGACAATCTGCCTCAAGTCCACTTCGGTGAGATGCAGGGAACAAGGCCCGGCGAGCCTCAGAAATTCGTCGAACAGGGCCTGCAAGCGTCCGGCTTCGCGTCGCAAGGTGTCGATTTTCAGCAGGGCCCGGCGGCGGGCGTCTTCCGGACGGGCGCGTTCGTCGCGCAGGTCCTCCGAGAGCAGCTTCAAGTTGACCATCATGGTTGAAAGGGGGTTGCGCAGTTCGTGGGCGAGGCCGCCCGCCAGCTCGGTCAGCTCGGCCACCCGCTGTCTGAGGTCTTCGGGTGAAAGCGATGGGTGTTCATGTTCCGAAGCCAAGAGACGGACCCCGCGATTCTGAAACTCGCTCGATACCGACGGGCCGCGCGTGCGCCGAGCAATCCGTGGCGGAAGTCGTCGGACACCTTGTGGTACCGCCGTCTCGGCGGTGAAAACACGGGTGACGGGCACAGCCGGTTCGAACCAGGCGTTGCCCGGCCGCCCGTACCACACTCTTCACCACAGGCTGCTAGGACTGGCGTCCGGCTTGTGCCCGGTGCTCGGAAATGAATTCCAGTGCTGTCGCGCTAGATCATCCTTGCGGATTGTTCAATTCTTCGCACGTTGCTGGCCTGCGGACCGCGGTCGGAGTCGGCGAGTTCGAACTCAACCGGCTCGCCATCCTTGAGGCTGCGGAACCCGTCGCCATCGATCGAGCTGTAATGGACGAAAATGTCCTTGCCGCCGTC
>JBGTDB010000016.1:0-9193 GCA_041748515.1 Phycisphaerae bacterium | reverse complement strand
ATCGGACCGCCGATAGCGGCTGCACGTCGTACCATTCCGCAGTCCAGGGCAGCGTCACCAGACACAACGCCGTCGCGAGCCCCAACGCCGCGGCGCAGCCCCAGAGCGTTCCACTGCGCCCCCGAAACAGGGAAAGCTTCGGTCGCCGCGTTTCGTCTTGCGTGTTGGACATTTGCTCACTCGGCCACTTAAGCCGCCAACGCCGATTCCAGGTGAAGGAGTATCGCGCGGCAGGGGACGCCGCTCCGGCATGAATGCCGAGGCTCCAGGGGCTATGCCGCCGCTGAAATTCGCGGATCCAGCCACGCGTACAGGGCGTCCACGATCAGATTCGCGGCAATAAGAATCGCCGAAAAAACCAGCACGGTCGCAAGAATCAAGCCCACATCCCGGTTCAGGGCCGCGTTGACAAAGTGCTGGCCCAGCCCCGGCACGCCGAACACTTTTTCGACCACGAACGACCCGGTCATGGCCTGGGCGGTGGCCGGCCCGAGGTAACTCAGCACCGGCAGAAACGCCACCGGAAAGGCGTGCCGCCAGATCACGACGCCCGGCGGGGCGCCCTTGGCCACGGCGGTCCGAAGAAAATCGCTGCCCAGGACGTCAAGCATCCCGACGCGGGTCAGCCGGGCGATATAGGCAATAAACGGAATCGAAAGGGCGATCGCCGGGAGCGGCAGGTGCCAAAGCGTCCCCCAGCCGCCGATGGGAAACCATTGTAACTGCACGGAAAAGACGATCAGAAGGAGCGAGCCGGTGACAAAGGTCGGCACCGATATTCCCGCAAGCAATGCGGCCCGGGCCGTCGCATCGAACGCGCCTCCGCGACGCACGGCCGCGATCACACCAATCGGCGTGCCCACCCCGACGGCGATCAGAATCGCCAGGCCCCCGAGAATCATCGATACCGGAAGCGACGCCGCGAGTATCTGTCCGCACGTCCAGTCGGCGTAGGAGAACGACGGCCCGAAATCCAGCCGCGCCGCTCCCGCGAGATATTCGAAGAAAAACCGCCAGTTGTCCTCCATGTGATAGCGTGCCCGAAGGGCCGCCTCGGTCTCGGGGGCGAGGTTGCGCTCGCCGGACTGAAACGGATTGCCCGGAATTAAAACCACCATCACGAAGGTGAGGGCATACACGCTCAGCAGCGTGGCCGCTCCGCCCGCCAGGCGGGCACAGCCCGCTTTAAACCGGCTACGCCGTTGCATTGCAATTCGCCGGATCATCGATCAATCGAAACGTACTGGAACGGAAACCACAGCCGGGCGTTCGCATGAAGCCCGCGCACGTAAGGCTTGGCCGCGATGATCTGCGCATAATGCAGGATGGGAAGCACCGGACAATCGCGCTCAACCAGGATCGACTCGGCCTCTCGCAACAGCCGCGCCCGCCTGGCCGGGTCGGTTTCGCTCTTTGCCGCCGACAGCAAAGCGTCATACTCCCGATTGGAATAGCCGGTGTCGTTGTTGCCGTCGCCGGTCGTCTGGCAATTCAGAAACGTCGTCGGGTCGTTATAGTCGGCGTACCAGTTCCCACGGGCGACCAGGAAATTCGCGTCGATTTTGTCCTTGGCCAGCGTTTTGGTTTCCTGTGTGCGAATCTCGACTCGAACGCCGAGGACCTCGCGCCACATGCGGGCGACGGCCTGAACCAGCCGTTCGTCGTTGAACGTGCCGAGAATCTCTATCGGGCCCAGCGCTGCGGGGTCATCATAGCCCGCCTCAGCCAGCAGCGCCCGCGCCTTGTCCACGTCGAACGGAAGGCCCATCGGCGGTGTGTAACCGGGAATCGAATCGGGCGGTACCATGCTTCCCGCGATCCGATCTCCGCGTGCCAGTACCCGCTCAACAAGCGCTGCACGATCCGTGGCCAGGGTAAACGCCCGCCGCACCCGGGCGTCGGTGAACGGATTGGGCCGACCATTCACTTCGGCCCGCACGCAGTTGAAATTCAGAAAATAGGTCGCCAGCACAGTGCATATTCGGAAGTCCGCCCGCCCGTCTGACGAATGCCGATCCGGGTCGGTCGAGGTCGCGGCCCGTGCCAGCCGGGCAAGCTCATGACCGTATGGCACGCTGAGGTCGGTCAGGAAATCGACAACCCCCGCCTCGTAGGCCATCAACGACGCGCTGACGTTGGCGAACTTAAGCATTTCGACCGACCTGCACTGAATCGACCCGGCCGCGCGATTATGCGGGTTGACCTCCATTCGCAGCCGCTGCCGAAAAACCCAATCCGAGAGACGGTACGGTCCGTTGGTGATGAGTCCGTCGTAGCCGTGCCGCGAGTAACTCGGCTTGGTCCACTGCGGGTCGAACACGACGAGCCCTTCGGCCGTAAACGGCAGGTCGCCTTCGCGCATCCGCAAACGCTCGATGCTCTCATGAATGGGAAGCATGACCGGGCTGGCCGTCAGGTCCGCGAGATAGGTGCAAGGGTGTGTCAGCCTCAGGCCAAGTGTCCGATCATCCAGCGCCGCAACGCCGACTTCGGCGAACCGGGTTTCGGCCTCGGCCGCGTGGCGAATGAGAAGTTCGTCCGCGAGTTTTCCCCAGTCATGTTGCGGCGCATCCAACCAAGCGACCGAATTGCGGCCATCCCGGGCCAATGCGAATTCCTCGATTAAACGCCGTTCGTTGTCGGAGGGTTTAGTGCCGCGGGCAAGTTTTCGCAGTCCTGTCAGCGCGGCGACGTGCTTGTTGCGCCAATCGACGTATTGCCCGGCCCCGGCAATGTGCTCGGTGAAAAAGAACAGGTAGTCGGCGGCCGTGCCCGGCTCCATCGCCCGACGCCAGCCGCGCACAAAGTCCTGTGCCGTCACGCGATCGCCGTTTGACCAGCGGGCGTCGTCACGAATGGAAAATGTCAGAACCAGGCCGTCGTCCGAAATCTCCGGTGCGTGGGCCGCCGCCGGGATCGGTTCCAAAGTCCTTGGATCCCAGGTCGAAAGGCCTTCCCAGAGGTTCAGCGCGACGCGAAAGTCCTGCGTCCAGCTCATCCGGGCTGGATCGAGGGTGTGGACTCCGGAGGGGTTGACGTAGGTCAGGTCGGCCCGAGGGGGCCCGCCGGTCAGGGCGGCGCCAGCCATCAGCAAGCCGACTCCGAGAACAACTAAAAGCGACAGGGTTCGGATCAATCCGTCGATCCTGTAAACCCGCGAGGCGGGCCCTATGTCCCCGAGGCTGGGTTTAGTCCGCCCATCGGGACGTTCCAGGGGGCGGCGTTCAGCGTCCCCGGGGTGTCGTTATTCGGATCGCCGATCCACTTGAAGGCTTCGGTCGCGACATCGCCGCGTCGATCATATCCGCCGTCCTCCAGTTGGCGACGAATCGTTCCGCCGGCAGTCCCCGCGGCGGTTTCCAGAATTTCCTCGGCGAGAGCCAGGCCCCGCTCCAGCCGATCGATCTCATCGAAATCGAGATTCGCCGTATTGTAGCGTTCCGTGTATACGCGGAGAAAACCCGCCAAACGCGATACGAGTTGTACCTTCTGCCCTTGATTCAGGGTGTTGATTGCGGCCGGGTCGCGAAACTGCTGATAAACGGCGATTTCCGCCCCGAGACTTTCCGGATCCTGGCGCTTCGCCAATCGGCTCTCCATAATGGCCAGGTAGGCATCCAGCGCGGCCGACCCCTGGCCGCAGGCGCTGATTGCCCGGTAAATCTGGCCGAGGGCGACGCCATCTTTTTCCGCATTGGCGGCCTCGCGGAGAGCCGTAATGACCCGTTCCGATTTGTCCTTTTCGGAAACGATCGACTGATGCAGGCCCTGGATGCCGCGGGCCGAAAGGTAACGCGCCACCGGCCATTGGCTCTTCAAGCCCGCCAGCAGCCCTGGAAGAGCCTCCGCCCGGTTGAAATCGACGAGAACTCGCGCGACCGCGAACGCCACCTGGAGATCGGTGCTGTCACGGGTCAGGACTTCCTCGGCTTTTCGGGCAGTCTGGACGACAAACTGGGTTTTGAACGCGGGCGTGTTGTTGGAATTGCCGAACTGGGATCGGAAGGTCTGTCTAAAGGCCTTGCCCGCCTGTTGACGTTCTGCCTCCGGAATCTGGGCAAGCCGGTCAATCTGAACGCGGACCCAATCCCCGATGCGCGTTTGGTCACCATCGCCAATCGGGTCCAATCGGCGGATCATCTCGATGGCGGTGGCCTCGGGGGATGGCTCCGCCTGTGCGAACCCGGTGCCCGGCAAGAGCAATAGGCCGACAGCACCAACCGCGGCCAGCGCGGCCGTACGATGGGTCATACGCAGTTCCTCCCGTTGGGGTAACGCAAAGTCGCAGGGCAGGATAATCGAACCATCCCGGGAAGTCGAACCGGGGCCGATCCGCCGTGATTCACGCATCCGTGGGCCGCAAGGATCTGCCCGCCTGATGCAATTGCAATAAAGGCTAGTCACAGAGAGCGGATGATGTCAAGAATGCCGTTTGCTTGACGGTCTTTTCCGCCCGCGGCTATAGTTCATCCGCGCGCAATTCGGCGCGATCGGCAATCCGTTGCCTCGGGGAATCCATGAACAGACTCGATAATGTTCCCGGGCCTGCTGTTCGGCGGCTGAGCCTGTACCTGCGACAACTGGAGGCCTTTCACGCGGCCGACCGCCGCACCATCTCCAGCCGCCAGCTTGGCGAATCGCTGGGACTCTCCGACGCCCAGGTTCGAAAAGACCTCGCTTATTTCGGGCAGTTTGGCCACCCCGGCATCGGCTATCGCGTGCCCGAGCTGATTCAGCGCGTCCGCCGCATCCTCGGCACCGACAAGCAGTCTAACGTCATGCTGGTGGGTGTGGGCAACCTTGGTCGGGCGCTTGCTTCGTTCCGGGGCTTCGGCAAGCGGGGGTTTGAAGTGGTCGCCGCCTTTGATAAGGACCCAACCAAAATCGGAACGGAACTGCCCGGACCGCATGGCCTTCAGATACAGGCCCTTTCTGAAATGCCCGCCACGGCCCGCAGGCTTTCGATCCGGCTTGGAATCCTGGCCGTCCCAGCGTCCTCGGCACAGGCCGTCGCGGAGGAAATGGTCGCCGCCGGCGTCCGGGCAGTCCTCAACTTCGCCCCCGTGAATTTGCAAGTGGGCCCCGACATCTGTGTTTCATCGGTGGACCTCGGCGTTCAACTCGAACAGCTCTCCTTTCAGCTCAGCGCCGCGAACGGATAAACGGCTTTGAACGTACGCCGCGAAAGGGTCAAAGCCCATCACTTGGGGTACGATCATCGCCGACATGAAGAATCCTCTTCTGACTTTTATCATCGGCTGCACGGCCGCGGGCAAGGCAGCCCTCGGCCGGGAGCTGGCCCGCCATACCGGCGGCGAGATTATCAGCATCGACTCGATGAAGGTCTATCGACGTATGGACATCGGTACGGCCAAGCCCTCGCCGGAGACTTGCCGCGAGATTCCCCATCATCTGATTGACGTCGTCGAACCCTCGGAAAACTTTTCCGTCGCCCGGTATGTCGAACTGGCCGAGCAGGCTATTGGAGAGATTCATGCGCGCGGACGGCCGATTTTCGTGGTGGGGGGGACGCCGCTCTACATTAAGGCCCTGACCGAAGGGCTGTTCGAGGGCCCGGGTGCGGACCCGGCGGTACGCGCCGAGCTTCAGGCCTTCGCCCGGCAAGAGGGATCGCCCGCACTGCACAAACGTTTGCAAACAATCGACCCCCAGGCGGCGGCGCGCATCCATCCTAACGACCTGCGCCGCCTGATTCGGGCGCTGGAAGTGCATCAACTGACCGGCCGGCCGATCACCGAGTTACAGGCCCAGTGGGACCGCGACCGAAAGAAATACGAATGCGTGTTCCTCGGCGTTCGGCGGGACAAGGAGGACCAGAACAGGCGGATCAACGATCGCGTGCGCAAGATGATGGCCGACGGATTCGTCCAGGAAGTCCAATCGCTGCTTGCCGAGCCGAGACCGCTCAGTCGCGGCGCGAGGCAGGCCCTCGGCTATGCCGAACTGATCGCCCATCTAGAAGGCGGATTGAGCCTTGCGGACTCGGTGGAATTGATCAAAATCAACACCCGGCGGTTCGCCAAGGCTCAGCGCACCTGGTTTAAGAGGTTTCGCGATGCGGACTGGATCGAGGTGACGCCCGATGACACCGCCGCGGCCGTCGCTGAAGCCGTCCTTGTCCGTCGAGATTCCCTATGGTCGGCATAACCGAGATGACCAACTGGGCCGTCGACCTCATCGACGTCCGCAAGACCTATGCCGGCAAAATCCAGGCCCTTCGCGGCGTGAACATCCAGGTCGGCCGCGGCGAAATCTTCGGCCTCCTGGGCCCCAATGGCGCCGGCAAGACCACATTGGTCAAGATCATGATGACCGTTGTCCGGCCCACCCGGGCCCTGGGCACGATTCTCGGACGCCCAATCGGACATCGTGGCAAACTGGCCGTATCTGGATACCTGCCGGAAAACCATCGGTTTCCCGGCTATCTCACCGCGACGCAGCTTCTCGATTACTATTCGGCGCTGGCCAGGGTGCCCCGCTCGCTGAGGCGGCAGCGCGCCCCCAAGCTGCTCGATCAGGTCGGAATGAGCCAGTGGGCCGACACCCGTATCGACAAGTATTCAAAAGGAATGCTCCAGCGTCTGGGGATCGCCCAGGCGCTTATGAACGATCCGGAGTTTGTCGTGCTCGACGAGCCCACCGACGGGCTGGACCCTGTTGGACGGCGCGAAGTCCGAGCCCTGCTCGTCGAATTGCGCAAGCAGGGCAAAACGATTTTCCTCAACTCGCATTTGCTCAGCGAACTTGAAATGGTGTGCGACCGCGTGGCCATTCTCGTCGGCGGCATGGTCGCCCGTCAGGGCACGCTAAAGGACCTGACCGAACGCACGATTGAGTACCGAATCGCGTATTCCGGTAGTGTCGATGCGCTTCGTGATAAGATTCGCGCCATCGGGGCCTCGGTCGACGAAACGACCATCACCGTCTCCGGCCACGACATCGCGAAAATAAACGGCATTGTTGATGTGCTTCGCGCCGCGGGCGTGGTGATAGAATCCATCGTGCCGCACCGTTTCAGCTTGGAGGACATCCTGGTCGAGGCCATGGGCGGCGGCGCGGCCACCCCGCCCCGCGTGGCACGGGTGGCCGCTGATGACGACAACCGGTCGTAGGCGATGGGTTATGAAAGGAATGGAGAGATAGTGCCCGAAGCCTTAACCGCGGCGCAAGCCGAGTAATGGCCTCAGTACGTTTTTTCTTGGTAGTTTCGTGCCTTAGTTAGCATCCATTGTCCTTATGCAGATTTGGGCCCTGATCGTTGACAGCTTCCGCGAGTCCCGGGATCGCAAGATCTTCTGGGTCATGCTCTTCATTTCGCTGCTCATTTCGGCCCTGATGTTCTGCATCGGCTTCAAGCCCGGAAGGGTCGATGTTCTGTTCGGCACCTGGCAGATCGAAACCGACATGTTTACCGTCGGCAACGCCATCCGACCCGATCTCGTCGCGACGATCGCCGTCGAATGGATTCTCGATGTCGCGCTCGGTTGGATCGGCATCATCCTCGCCCTGATCGCCACCGCCGCTTTCTTTCCCACCATGATGGAACGCGGCGCCATTGAGGTTCTGCTGTCCAAGCCAATCGCCCGCTGGCGGCTGTTCCTTGGTAAATATCTCGGCAGCATGGTTTTCATCGCATTTCACGCCACCGTCTTTGGCGTCCTGACTTTCCTGATAATCGGCATTCGCTGGAAGGCATGGATTCCGGGATATCTGCTGGCCATCCCGCTGATCGTTATATTGTTCAGCTATCTCTATTGCGTTTCGGCCCTGGTGGCCGTCTGGACCCGCAGCACCGTCGCGGCCGTGCTCCTTTCGCTCGGCGCGTGGGTCGTCTTTGCCGGCGTGCAAAGCACGGCCGACATGTTCCCGATCATGGGATTGGAAAAGTATAAGACCGCCCACACTGCCGCCAAGGTCGCCCGCTGGGTCGTCCCCAAGACACAAGACATCACCTATCTGGCCAAGAAGTGGAGCGGAGGTACCGTGTCCACGGAGTTCTTCTCAATCGACGATGCTCCCGACGAAGATCGACAGATAATCGCCCGGGCGGAGGACCTGGAGCGGCACCGCATGGAAGTTCGGGCTGTCTATACGATCGGATCCTCCCTGCTTTTCGAGGCTCTGATCATTGCCCTGGCCATGTGGAAATTCACCCGACAGGATTACTGACGCGGCGGGGGGGCCGGCTTCCGATCGACACATCGCGTCGTTCCATTCACAATGCCTCGGCCATTGGAGTCTCGCTGATTGAACGGCCGCAGCCCCGACATCCTCTACGTCATCACCGACTTGGAAATCGGAGGCGTGCCCCTGCACCTGCAAAGGCTGGCCCTCGCCATGCGCGAGCGGGCGTTTCAGGTTGAAATCGTGTCGCTGAAGACGGTCGGCCCCGTCGGTAAGAGCCTGCAACAGGCCGGCGTCGAGGTATTTGCCTGCGAGGGGCGGGGCGGTTGGGATTTCCGCGTCATCGGCCGGTTGGCCGAATTGATCCGGCGAAAGCGCCCCGGCCTGATCCATTCGCTACTTTTCCATGCCAATCAGGCCTCACGCTGGGCCGCAAGACAGGTCGAATTCCCCCCCGAAAGAATTCTCTGCGAGATTCAAACCGTCGAGGTCGAGCGAGGCTGGCATCTCTGGGTCGATCGCGCCACCTGGGATGGGTGTCGCTTGACGATCGGCAACTCGCCCTCGGTCATCGCCCACCTTGAAAACAAGGCGAGAATCCCCCGAGATCGACTGCGCCTGATTCGCGGCGGCATCGATCCGTCGATTATTCAAGCCGCAGCGCCCGCCGACAAACGCGCGCTGGGCCCCGGCATCCATGCGGACACTCCTGTCGTGCTGTGGGTGGGGCGGCTCGATCCGGTCAAAGGGTTGGATACTCTGGTCCGGGCATTCAAGTCGGTCGCCGGCCAAAGTGATGCCCGTCTCATGCTCGTCGGTGGCGGTCCGATCCGCGAGCGAATTGTGCGAGACTCACGCGAGCAAGGGCTCGCCGATCGTGTCCACCTTCTCGGGCCGCGAAACGACGTGCCCGGCCTTCTTCAGAGTTGCGACGTGTTCGCCTTCCCCTCTCGTACCGAGGGTCTGCCCAACGCCCTCCTTGAGGCCATGGCCGTGGGCTGCCCGATTGTCGCCACCGACGTGCCCGGATGTCGCGATCTCATTCACC
>JBGTDB010000015.1:0-5490 GCA_041748515.1 Phycisphaerae bacterium | reverse complement strand
GGCGGCGAGGTCGTGGCCCAAGGGTCGATTGACAAAGTGATTCGCTCGCGCCGGTCCATCACCGGCAAGTACCTCCGCGGCACCGAAAAAATCGAAGTGCCGGAAAAACGGCGTCCGGTGAAGAAACGGAAACGATGATTCTGGTGAACGAATTCGGCGGGGTCCAGGCGGCGGAAGGGTTATTCATTACTGGCGTGGGGAGGGCACGACTTGCGGCTGTATCTTGACATGTGCGCTTTGAAGCGACCGTTCGATGACCGCTCACAGCAGCGAGTTGACGCTGAGGCGCAAGCCGTTCTGGAAATCCTTGAGCGCATTGCATCCGGTGCATACTCACTGGTATGGTCGCCTGCTCTGACCTTCGAGAACGCCGCGGATCCTGATAGTGAAGCACGCGAATTAATCGCTGAACTTGGATTGCGGGCGACCACGTACGTCTCCATAACGTCTGATATTGAGCGGCGCATCCGCAATCTACGGCATTCGGGCCTGGGGGCCTTGGATGCGGCTCATTTGGCGCTTGCCGAGGCTGCGCAAAGCGACGTGGTTTTGACCTGCGATGATCGCTTCGCCAAACGCGCCCTGCAGGCAGGGACTTCAATTCGCATCGTTTATCCGCTAGAATTCCTCATGGAGATGAAGCATGATAAGGCGGCTGAATGAAAACGAACTTAAGGAGCGGGCCTGGGAGGTTCTGACCGAACATTTGGGACCGGTGGAGGCAATGCGCTTCCTGAGTCTGATCCGGGCCAGGCCGCGCGATTACCAGGCCTGGCGCGATGAGCGGTTCAAAGACTTGACGGACCAGGGACTGATCGAGGAATTGCGCCGGATCGACTCTGGCCGAAGTGGCGCCAACCGGCCGACGAGCGATGGTTGACGCGCGACGACCGGTCATGGAGGCCGGTGAAATGAATCGCGTTCGGTCATGGCATTCCGAACGCGGTACTCGCAGAACCAATCCTCTAAACCCCGAGACAAACAATCATGGAAGAACTCATCCAAAAGTTCATTGCCGTTGACGAGAACGGGACACCGCACGACCTTCAGGTCTACCAAAGTGAAATCTCGGTAGCGACGCGCGCTCACCCTTCGGCAGTCCAACCAGGGCTGAAGAGTATCGTCACGGTTGACGGACAGAGCGTGCATCGGCTCAGCAAGGGCCAATACGAGATCGTCGGTACTGGAGTCAATCTGAGTTCATCCGACCCTGACGCCCCTTGAAAAGCACCGCGCGCCGATGGATTTCTTATCGATGCGGATGGCCTTGAACAAGGCTTGGTGATTCAGTCGCCCTGAGGCGTAGTTGTAGCCCGGTGTGTTGCCCGCCGCGAGGTTAAGAGGCATTCTCAGTCAGCGGGGGATTCCGTTGATCACTTCGTGCTTGATGTCGCCGTAGATCGTGGTCGGCTGCTCGGCCTTGACCTGACTGATCTTCCAGCGGGAGGACATGGTCATGCGCGATCGTCCCTCGGCTTGCCCCCAAGCGTCCGACGGGCGATGTGAACCTCATCGACAACCGGATCGCTCAGCGGGCTGTCCCACTCTCCTTTCCGTGGGAAGCTCATTCCTTCTTCGTTCAATCACTTCCCTTGCCAGCCGGTGACCACCGGGCAGGCGCGGGGCTGATCGCGGTACTTGGAGGTGGCCGTGACGATGGGTTCGTAACGCTTCGTGAACTCCTCCGGGGTCATCTTCGCCTCCGCTGCTAAGGACCGAAGGGTTTCGGGTGATTCAAAGTCCGCCTTCTCCAGCCGGATCATGTAGGCCCGGGCGACGCTGTACGAGTAGGTACACACGTCCACCTGGCGGATGCTCGTTCGGTTTGTCCGGGGATCGATCATTTCGTCGAACGACACGGGCACGAGATTGCCGGCCTGGATGGTGACCATGACGCCGGGGCCGTGGCCGTTGGGATCGAGCAACAGGCGTACGCCGCCGTGGCCGAGGTCGCGGGTGTAGCCGAGGTCGGTGGTCTGCGGCGGGGCGCAGCGCAACTCATACCCCAGTACGTGGGGCACGATTGTGATCGGGTCGCCGCGCTCCTTGAACCGCCGAAGAAGTTCATCCTTTAGCAGCGTCGAAAGTGGAACTTCGGACAACCTGGGGTGACCGGCCGCATCCACCGGAACCTCCTTGCCCAACATGCGGGAAAGTTCCTTCGGGTCGCCGAGTTTGTAGGCCAGCCCCTCGGCCACAACGGCCACCCCGTCGGGACGGCCCATGGTACGTCGCTTGAGGATCGACCCCTCGATGAGGTCGGCGATGTCGCGGATGGTTGTGTATTCGGGAAACTCCTCTGGAATCAGGGTCAACGTGGCGCCTGCGCATTTACCAATGCCCAGTGCGAGGAATCCGGCGTTGCGGCCCATGGTGACCACGATGTACCAGCGGCTGGTGGTTCGAGAGTCTTCCATCAAGTGGGCGACCATGGCCGCGCCGAAGTGCCTGGCGCTGGTAAAGCCGAATGTCGGAATGTCTCCGGGAAGGGGCAGATCGTTGTCAATGGTCTTGGGAACGTGAACCACGCGCAGCCGGCCGTCGGAGTGCTCGGCCAGGAACCGGGCGCTTAGCGCGGTGTCGTCGCCGCCGATGGTCAGGAGGTGGGTAACGCCGAGCGTCTCCAGCCGATCGAGCACGCGGCGGCACTTCTCCAGATCCGGCTCCACCCGGGTTTCGGTCTTCAGTTTTTCGCGGTCCAGCAGGTTGGCCCGTGAGGTGCGAAGGATTGAGCCGCCGTCGAAGTGAACCCGGCTCATTTCGCGGATCTGGAGGTCGCGGGTGTGCTTGCCCTGGTCGAAGTGGGCGGCCGCGAGGTGCTCGAAACCGTCGTAGAATCCGATCACGCGCAGGCCGTTGTTGACCGCCTCGATGGCGGCCGCGCCGATGACGCCGTTAATGCCCGGGGCCGGTCCGCCGCCGACCAGAATCCCCATGACGGGTTGTTTCATGTCTAATCCCCGAGTATGACTTTAAGGATGTTGGTTCCCGTCCGTCCGAATCAGTTTCGCATCCTCATTATATCGGAATCGTTCGTCGCCGGGTGCGAGGGCAATGCGGGCGGTCTCAACGCCCGGAAAACACTACCCTGGGAGGCTAATATGGATATGTTACGAACGTAACAGGTGTTGGCGGCGTTGGGCTGATATACTGGTTGCCGATTTGACATAACAGGGGACGGCGCATCCCGCGCTGGAAGGTCATGATACGACGAATTTTTATTGCCATCCTCGTTGCGGCAGTGTTCGTATCGCCGATGTGGGCGCAAGTGATCGGTGACGAAAACGATCCGGAGGTTCTTGAACTTCGAAACCGGCCGATCACGGACGACGAATTCCGCCTTGTTCCTGATGAAGGGGATGAGGCGAAGATTGATAGTCTTGTGGCCCGGCTGTCAGGGCCTGATTATGCCGCGCGACAGTCGGCCACGACGGAGCTTGTCGAAATCGGGGGCCAGGCCTTTTCGCGGCTGCGCGACGTTTATCATCGAACCGACGATCTCGAAACACGACTGCGTATCGAGAGCGTGGTTCGCAGCGCCTATCTTAATCATCATGTGCTGGATCGACATGGATTCCTGGGCATCAGCATGAACTGGCTGGATGATGCTCGATTGGCGCAGCTTCAGGATCGACGGCCCGGATTAAGAAATGTGCGACTGGAAGGCCGGGTGGGAGTCTGGCTTAGCGCCGCGATACCAGGAACCGGCGCGGCCAAGGCGGGCCTAAAGGAAGACGACGTTCTGATCGGTCTCAACGGAACTCCCATCGAAGGATCGGGCGAAGTTATTACACAGAATTTCAGCGCCATCATTCGACAGCACCCGCCGGGCTCCCGAATTGAACTCGAAGTGATGCGCGGGGCCGAACGGTTCACTGTAGAGGCCGTGCTGGGCCGGCCGCCGGAGGATGTTGCAAGGAACAGCCGAATCATAAAAGTGACTGCCCTGTTTCACGTGGTGAGCGAGCGTTTTCATATCTGGTGGGAGAGGTATTTCCTCAATCCGGAGCAATCCGAAGCCGACGGCAGCGCGCCCTGACGTATGGGGGGGTCCATCTGTATAAAGTCCATGAGATTTGTCGCTGCTGACGCCGGGGATTCGATTCGTCCGGAACACGTTCTGGACAATGGGTATTTCTTCAGAATGAGTTGCGTCGCGGCGCCAATGTCGCGGGTGGCACTTTCCCATAGGTCCAGGAAAGCGGACTTCCATTGGCCGTCTCGCCTGATGCGTGTTACCATCCCCGCACGACTGCGAGGATCGCGCTTGCTCTACGGATGGAGATCAAGAATTTCGATTATTCACGTTTTCCCGGCATTTGACACTCGGAAGCCAATCACTATGGAAGGACGGGAATCCATGAGCACGCCGTTGGACGATATTGGCGCAATCACCGCGACAATCCAGCATTATATCGATGGTGGCAAGTCGGGCCGTGGCGCAGACATGAAACCCGCGTTCCATCGAGACGCGACCATCTTCGGCTATCTGGGCGATGACCTGATCGCGGGCCCAATTCAGCAACTCTTTCAATGGAACGATCAGAATGGGCCCGCCGGCGAGCTTCAGGCTCGAATCGCCGCCATCGACATCGTCGGCACGATTTCCACTGTTCGGCTTGAGTTGGACAACTGGACCGGCCACCGTTTCACGGACATGTTTACGCTCCTGAAGGTTGAGAGCGAGTGGAAGATCATCAACAAGGTCTTTCACCTGCATCCGTGAGCAGACTTACCAGCGCCGTAGTAGGAAGCGCCTGCGGAAGCGATGATGTCACGGATCCGGCGGTCTGAAACTGAATCAGCGGGGATTGTCCGGCTTCACCGCCAGGATCGAGCATGTGGAGTTGACCAGGGCCTTTTCGGCGGTGCTACCCATGAAGACGTCTCGCAGGTTGGTGCGGCCGCGAGTGCCCAAGGCAAGCAGCTGGGCACCGACGTTCTGAGCGTATTCGACTATTCCGCTACGGTGGCCCTTGTAGTCGAACAATTCATATCGCGCGCGGATGTGAGGGAAAGGATCGAGCGCCGGCCCCGCAAACTCCTTTAGTCGCCCCACCATTCCGTCGGTGTACTGTTTGATGAATTGCGGCGTGGCCTGTGGCGTCGGCGACATATAGTGCAGGCGGTTCCACGGCGGATCGAACACATGAAGCACGTGCAGCTCGGCTTGGTCCGATTCGGCAATCTGGGCGGCGCGTTCGACGGCGCGAATTGACGTTTCTGAGAAGTCGGCGGCGACGACGATGTTTTCGAATCGCCCCGGCTGCGTATCGCGGACAAGCAGGACATCGCTATTCGACTGGCGAACGCAGGCGGTGGCGATGGTGCCGATGCCGACATCGGGCCGTCCTTCGCCGTAGGCGCCCAGCACCAGCAGATCAGCGGCGACGTCCCTGGCCTTGGCAAGAATTCCCATGACGCGATGTTCGATGCGTATGTCGATCTCCAGGCCCGCGGCCTCCGGGATAGAAGCGGCGAATTTCTGCC
>JBGTDB010000014.1:0-6815 GCA_041748515.1 Phycisphaerae bacterium | reverse complement strand
GCCAGCTTCGCCGGTCGGTCGCGGGGCCGGATGCCAAGAGGGCATCCGAGACGAAGCCGCATTGTTCGGGGCGGAACCCCCGACATTGCCCTGTTTGAATTAACTGCGCCCCTTAGCGGCCAAAGGACTATTGAACGTGCGCTGCGAACAAGCACGACAGTTATTCGACGCCTATCTCGACGGCGAGCTCTCCACGGCGCTGGCAACGGAGCTTGGCGCTCATCGGCTCCGTTGTGCCAACTGTCGCCGCGAGCTGGCACTGCTGGAGGTGGCCAGCCACGTTTTGCGAACCGACACGGCACCCGCCGTGACCGAAGACTTCACTGATCGACTGCTTCGATGTGTTGAGGAATCGCCGCGATGGCGATGGGCGAAAATCCGCCGGATGGGGTACATCGCCGTTCCCCTAGCTGCGGCGGCCGTTGTGCTGCTCGCATTCGTCGGTGTGTTTGACGGACGGGGGGCATCCAAAGTTGCAGGCGTTCAGGAACTCAATCCCGCTACGGGCACTACTCACAATTACCCCGCCTTGCCGGGTGCCTTGACACCGATCCCCGTCGAGGTGCCTCAGGATCACGCTCCTTCAAGTTCGGGCGTGGCGTTCGAGGATTGGCTGCGTCTGACCGAAGAAAACGTCGAATCCGGTAAGCGCACGGGTGAGTCATTGCAGAATGTCCTCGACGGCACCTTCGTCAACGTGCTGCGGCTGCTTGAGGATTCTGATGAATCCAACGAAATGCTTCCGGCGTCGCGACCGGAAGCCCCCGCCGGCGAAGCCGGTTTAAGAGGGGCTGCGCCCCCCCTCGACAAGCCCGCTAAGAAAAAGAGCGACGTCGAGGACTTATAACAGTCCGCCCGTGGCGAGCCCATTCGCGGCTTTGCAGCGTCTCTGAGAACGACAATTCCAATGAAAACTGCTGAGGGCACAGCCCGTCTGAATCCGGCGACGCCGGGAGGCACAGCGCCCGTTAGACCAGCTATCCCGGGGGCTGAGCCTCGACGGGCGCGCACCACCCTAAAATTCCGCTTCGACAGTGGACACAGCCTTCATGGCCTCGCCCTCCTTCTGCCGGTCTGGATTGCCGGAGCCGCGACTCTCGTGTCAGGGCATCCCGCGGCGGCGCAATCCGGATCATCTCCGGTAGGGGGCCTGTCGACGCGCCCGCCCTTCGCCCAGTTCGTACCGGCCTCGGCCGCCGTCTTCGTCGAAGTCAGCGGGCTGGACGAATTGCGAACGTTCATGGCTGAGGCCCATGCCGAAAAACTCATTCCCATTCTGACCGGCAAATCTCAATCCGGCCCCCCTTTTGATCCGGATACCCTGCTTAAGACATTTCTGGGTCCGACCAGCCGCTTCAAACTCGACGAACTTAGCGGGACAAAATTCGGGTTCGCCGCGCGGTCTTGGTCGGAGTTCGCGGACGGAGTGTTCTTCGTTCACATGCCGGAGGAAGGGACGCTGAATCGGTGGTTTCCGGATGCCCAGCAGCGAGCAACCCGAATTTCGCCATTTGCACGACTGCTTCGAGTCGAAGAGGCAACCATTTGCACCCGCGGGTTGTTGATGGCCGCGTCGCGAGACAGCAGCGCCGACTCCCTGATGCGTGAAACATTGCGATTGATGGCGGGGCGGGTGGGCAAGGCCCTCTACAATCAGGGCCCATTCCAACGACTCCTTTCTTATCTGCCGGCCAAGCCGCTGGCCATCGGCTATTTCCGTGGCCCCCAGGTTGAAGCCGACGACGACCAGGAGATACAACCAGGATCGGATTTATCGGTTGAAATTGCCAACGAAGCCGAATCTATGAGGGGGGCAGCCTCTAATGAACGGGCTGTGCATGCCGATGATCATGGCGCGTTCTCGGAAACCATCGTGGCCGTCTACGCTCGCGACGGGCGGATTGAAGTCGCGGTTCGTGCCAACCGTGCCTCAGAGCAATCCAGTTCTCGACTCAGCGCCAATGCGTTCGAGCAGTTGGGGTTGCTTCCCCAAAGCACTCTCGTGGCCTGGGCCGGCCGAACATTGCGCGGCGACGACAACGCCGCCGGGCAGCCCCATTTTAAGGGCCTCTCAGAAGTTATTGCTTCCCTTCACGCACTGCTGGATCCCGAACCCGGCGCAACCGGCGAAGCCGGTTTAAGAGGGGCTGAGCCCCCCGGCGAAGCCGGTTTAAAGGGGGCTGTGCCCCCCGACGCCGGTGCGCAATTGATCCTCGCGTGGGACTCCGGTTCGACCGGCGAAGCCGGTTTAAACCGGGCGATACCCGGCGATGACGTCGCACCACAGATAGCTCTGCTTGTCGAATCAGAGGACGCCCGAGGCGTCAATGCCAGGTTCGGACGGATCGTCGAACGGGTCGTGGACAGGCTCTACGCCATGGATCCTGTCGGGCCGGAGAATAGCCCGGCCATTCGGCTTCGTGTTCACGGCGACGTGCCGATTTCGACGCTGTCATTGAAGGATTATGCAGCCCAATCCAAATGGCCCGGAAGTCAATTTCTGCAAGACCTGGAGCCATCCTGGTCCGCCGCCGGAAACTGGTGGGTACTGACATTGACCCGCGAACACCTGGAGCGGATTCTGGACGCTCAGGCGGGTCGCTTGGCCCCGCTGCGAAACGTCCCGGATGTGCGTTCCATTCTGGAATCGAGTGTCAAACGCTCGTCGATCGTTATTACGCAGACGCGCCCGGCCGCGGTGCTGCTAGATCGGTGGATCGCCCAAGCCCGCGTGGGCTTCGCTCGCTTGAACCCGGTGTCGCCGGGTGACGGATCATCGTCGAATCCAGGTGCCTGGGACGGCGGCGCATTTCTGCACGCTATCCAGCCGGACCGGCTGGGCATCGGCGTGCGTTCGCGTCAGGAGCCGGGCGTGGTGGTCGTGGCTCGAGTCGATCCCAATACCGCCGCGGACGGAAAACTCCTGCCCGAGGATCGAATCATTGGGATCGACGGACAGCTTCTGGACCTCAGCTCACCCAATTCGGATTTTCGAAAGCGGTGGCACCAGGTCCGATGGGCCAACTATCGGACCGTGCGCGTGCAGCGAAACGATGAGATCATGGACGTCGTACTGGAGTTCGAACAGCCGGAAGTGCAAATGCCGGCAATCGGGCCTGAAACGTTGAATACCGTGACCGAGTTGGTCCGAATCGGCCGGGAAATTGCGTTTGCCGGATACGTCGAGATGGAGACCGATCCGCGGCACTACGCGGCACTTTTCTCAATCAGACTCGCTCCGCCCACGGGTCAGACCGAAGCAGCGGCGGCGTCAATCGGCGAATCGCCCTGACGCCGCCACCGCATATTTGAGTTCCAATTCCTTATTCGCTTCGAGATCGGCCGCTCGCGTGGTCCAAGCGCGCTAACAAAGCGCGGCATAGATGGCCAACGTCAGGATGGCGATCTTGGCCTTGCGCGGAAAAAACCAGTTATAAAAAACCGCAGCCATTGCTTCCCCTCCGGAGCCGGTCGCGTTCGGCCCAACAATGATTCCCCGCTATTCCGGCAGATTCAAGAAATGCGGTGGCACAGGGCACGCCTCAGCAGGTTCGCGGCGTTAAAAGGACTTCACCGCCGATAATCCTACGGATTGGACGTGGATGGCCGCGATCGGCGGTGGGCCGGAAATTGGAGAGTCTTTAAGGATGATGACGAGGCCGTCGCCGAGAATCAACGGCCACGGCCGAAATTCGTCGAGCCAATGGTGTCAGTCGAGCGGATCATCCGGCGGAAGGGTCGAGCCGGTTGCGACGATCACCTGCGAATTGGATGCGGGACTCGTTCCGGCGGCGTTGGTCCCGGTGCAGGCGACCGACACCGCGATGCCGACGTCGGTCTCCTGGACGATGAAATTGGCCACGCCGCGCTCACGATCAACCTGCAACCTGCCGCCGACGCCCCCCGTGCTTTGAAAATCAAACAGAACCCCGGTCGCGCTGTTGGTCGTCTGACAACGAAGGGCGACCGATTCATTGGGCTGCGGGGTATTGTTCGACACGGTCAGTCGAACGGTCGGGACGATCGTACCTCCATTGCCATTCCCATTGCCATTGCCGTTCCCATTTCCTCCACCGTTGCCATTGGTTGGAGGCGGAATCAGGCCAAGCTCGACGCACCCGGTCGATCCGCCCATGGCAAGCAAGACGACCCCAAGAAACCAGACCGTGATCCAACGCGGCATGGCTGACAGTCGTACGGCCCGGCGTGACCGATTGCGTTGATGGGAAAGCGTCATTTCAATCCGGCATCATACCGTCTTCGCCATTGCTGTGGAAACATGAGTGGAAGACCAACAGGGCCTCCTTGTAACAGAAGTCAGCCGGCGACGGGAGCTATTGCGGCGATTTTCAGCGCTGATACGCTGCGCGCCCGAAGAATTCGGGCCGATGCTCACGGGCGGCGCTGCTAGGATTAAACGATCGGAGTTTGCGGCTGAATCGGGCATGGTCTAAACCGGCGTTGGCGTCGGGGCCGATAGCTCTGAAGTAAAGAACGGAAGGATTCCGCGCGCCATAACGCATTCAGGAGCCAAGTTGGCTTTGTACGGTTGGATATTGAGAATTCGAACCCGCCGGAAAACGATCCGGTCGCTGCCGGCAACTCCGGGAAGGGTCGGGCGATGCCCCCCCGCAAAGGCGGGGCTGCGCGGGCTTGTTCCGCGTTCGAGGGGCCGGCTGCCAGCCATTGCTCTGGCTGGTTTTTCGATTTCGGCCGCGGGCTGCCAGTCGATCATGAACGGCTGGCTCGATCCCACGGTGGTTGGCGAATTCCGGGACGTTCCCCGCACCGAGATCCGTACCTCCCTAAGCCTCGACGAGACGCCGATGGGCGTTCCCGGAGCCACGCGCCCGCTGCCTCGCGATTATGAACTGATCGTGGAGGAATACCCGATCACCGCGGGCGACACGCTTGATATCGAGATCAACGAACTTCGTCAGAGACAGGTCTCCTACCGCACTCAGATTCCTGTTTCGCCGGCTGGTTATGTCAACTTGCCGGTGGTGGGCCGGGTGGATGCCGACGGACTGACGCCGCCAGAATTTCAGGAAGCGCTGAAACGGGCACTCCAGGAACGGACCGTGCTGGTCGATCCCGAGGTGACGGTCAATCCGCTCTTTCTGGGCAAGGCGACCTATTCGATCTTTGGCATCGGAGTCAGCGCGGCCAACAACGCCCCGCTACGTGCAGGCATTTTTCCGATCCGCCGTCCGGATCTTCGCCTGCTGGACGCCATCAATCAGGTCGGCGGTCTTAACGAGTTTGTCACCGAAGTCTACATCTTCCGTCAGGATCCCCAATCGGGCGTGAACAGCAACGCGGTTAACAGCCGAGACGACGCAAACGGGGCAGAATCGAATGATCGGTCAGGGGCACTTAATGGGCCGTTCAGCGACGCGCCCGGGCAATCTGCGGACCGCAACGAATCCGAATCGACGGAGCATTCGGTTTCGCCCGAGCAGGAGCTTTTCGACCTCATTGAAGGCCGAAAGCCGGAAGTTCAAATCGATGACCCCGAGGTCGCTCAGCGCCCCGGCGTCGCCGGGTTAGAGGGGGCTGTGCCCCCCGACGTTCCGCCGGAGCTCGAACCGGACTTGATCGATCCGTATATCTTCGTTGACGGCGAGTTCGTGCCCAACCCGGCATTTCAAAGGCGTGGACCCGGCGAGGGCGTGCCCGCATCACCCGCGGCCGCACAGACCATTACACCAGGCGTCAGCTGGGATCGAATCGCGGGCGACACCATGTTTCGCATCGTCTATGTATCCGCTGAGCAACTTCGATCCGGGGACGTGAGCGCCAATCTATATGTTCGCCCGGGCGACGTTATTCGCATCGTCAGCGGCGAAATCGGGATCTATTATGTGATGGGCCAGGTAAACCGGGTGGGGCCATTTAATTTCAACGCCGAGCATGTAACGCTTAAGGCCGCGATTGCCGCCGCCGGCGGACTTTCAGGGCTGGCCTGGCCCAGCCGCTGCACCATCTATCGACGCATGGGATTACAGGAGCAGATGATCCAGGTCGATCTTGACCGGATCTTCGCGGGGCTGGACCCGGACTTTCTGATTCGTCGCGGCGACATCGTCAACGTCGGCACGCACCCGTTTGCCCCGTTCCTCCAGCGGATTCGAGCGTTTACGCTTCCCAATCCGGTGGCCAACGTGGGCTATGGTTTTACCTATGCACGGAATTTCGCGGATATCGATTCGTACGCGGTGAAACAGAATCCAGCTAACCAGCCGTCCCGGTTCCCCGCGCTGTTTCCGTAACGAGCCGCGGACTTGTGTCCGCACGGAAACTACGCATAGAGATTCGCGGCAGGCACGACCGGCGAAGCCGGGTTAAGGGGGCTTTGCCCCCTGATGAAACTCGGCCGCACGTTGATGCGGCTCGGTACCGAGACAAACACGCTTATGATCATGGCCGAGACCGGATCAATAGCCAAACACGCCTTAAGGCCGGGGAACAACGGCCCTGTCTGGCGCGATGCCGTCTCGACATCGGCCCGCGTCCAGGTTGCCCTCCTGGCCGCGCTGATCCTCTTTGTCTATTGGCAACCCATCAAGAGCATCTTGATAGCCCGCTGGATCGAGGACGGCAACTGGTCACATGGCTGGTTGATTCCGCTTTTCAGTCTTTATTTTCTGTATCTTAAACGTGACGATCTGGTCCGTGTCCTTCCGCGGCCGAACTATCTCGGAGCTTTGCTCCTTGCCGGTTCGTTGTCGGCCTACTTTGTATTTGCCTGGTTGGTGCCGATGGGGTATCCACAGGCGCTTTCGCTCATTGGGACGATTTTCGGCGTTGTGCTT
>JBGTDB010000013.1:0-4824 GCA_041748515.1 Phycisphaerae bacterium | reverse complement strand
CGTCACGTTGCCAACGTGAATGTCGTGGGTTCGAATCCCATCACCCGCTTTTTCGGACGCCCCCTGTCCACAAACGACGGCCGTGTCCAGCTTCTGACTACGGTGCGTGTTTCCACGCTCCGGCGACGCCTCTCTTAAACGCCCCGAATCCCGCCCATTTTGCCAGCACATGACCGTACGCGCCAGCCACGGACGCGCGTACGTGGAAGGTTTAGTGCAAGGTGAACTTACGCCCCGTCCGCGATCGGCCTCGGACGGGGAGGCGCCGTTTCCGAGCCGCGGAATTCACCCCGCGCGGACACTTGGATTGGATCCGAGCCGCGACCGTCAGGGAGTGGTTGCGTTGTGAATTACGAACCGCGTCGATCAGAACCGCGACAGATATGAAGCGGTCCTATTTCTTCCCCCCTTGCCAAGGGAGGATCGGCTTCAGCCGAGGGGGGTCGCCGTTTCCGAGCCGCGGGATTCATCCCGCGCGGACCTGCGGTAACAGCCAACCCGATCAACTGGCATTCGGAATGGCCAATGCTGAATCGGGAGGGTAAAGATTCTCCTGAGTGCACATTCACCGTCCCGGAGGGACGATTGGAATGTACCAACGGGCGTCAACCAGAAGTTCGGCTGGACTCAACATTTTTCCCCTTCTGCCCGCCAAGGAAGAGGAGCAGGCGATGTGGGATCAAGTTGGAGCGGCACTGCACGTGCCAGCGGGCGCTACGTCGATTCCCAACTCCTTAATGACATCATCGCAAGAACTCTAAGCAGCTAACCACCCATAAAACAAGAACGGCGTTTCAGTTCTAGTTGACTGATACACTGCAGCTTATTAAAATGGTGGTTTCACCGTCAACGCGAGCACAGGGAGAGGAATGTGATACTGCTCTGGCCGATGCTTCTGATTGGGATCAATAGTGCCTGCCCGGTCAAGGTGCCGGTAAATTTCACGATGGCGCGTGCGGATTTTTCCGCGCCGCAGATCCGGCTAAAGTCCCAGCCCCGAACTTTTGCCAACCCGATTCTGTTCACCATCAAGAACGGCGAAGTAGTTCGGTCTGATCACTTCATCGGAGAGGACAGTTTGCTCGGCGATTTTGACGGCGACGGCGATATCGATCTTCACGATTACAATGCCATGCAAATCTGCCACAGTTTTTCCGGTCCGGGATTTGTTGTGCCGACTGCATGCCACGTGTTCGACTTCGACTTCGACGGCGATGTTGACACGCACGACGTGCAGGCGTTCCAGAGTTTGTTCACCGGATCGATCCACGGCGTATTGGTGGAGGCGGGAACGCTGCTTCCCGTGGAGTCCTCGCCTATGGGTTATTACAGTGGCGATCCCGCAACCCCAGGTAATAACGCTCTCATGGGCATTGCTCGACAGGCGGGCTATACACAGGACGACTTATGGTATGAGTGGCAAATCGCTTTTGCTCCTGAAAGTAGCGGCGACGTCTTAATCGCCAACGCCTCGTTTCCTGAAACCGCATTCTCGGTCTTACCGGCGCTTGCACCGGGCGATTATATTTTCCGACTAAAGGTGACCAACCTGATCACGCTCGAGTTCGCGACAGATTCGACAACACTCCAATCGCGGCCGCTCGGAGCCTGTTACGAAGACGCCGATTGCGACGACGGTAATTCGTGCACCAGTGATTCTTGTTTGGTTACAACCGGAGAATGTATCTACGTCTTGGATCATGCTGTATGCGACGATGGTGTATATTGTAATGGAGTTGGAATTTGCGCCCCTGATAGCCCGATTGCTGAGTTGGGGACCGGTTGCATCCAGACCGGCAATCCGTGTCGGGCCGATTCGCTGATTTGTGACGAGATCGCTGACTGGTGCCGCGGTTGCGAGAGCGATGCCGAGTGCAACGATGGACTGTTCTGCACTGGAATTGGAATTTGCGATCCCGAGAACCTTGCCGCTGAGGCTGGATCCGGCTGTCTGCGAACGGGAAATCCATGCTCAGGCGATACACCGATTTGCGTTGAAGCCTCCGACCATTGTCGTGGTTGTGAAAGCAATGTTGAGTGTAATGACGATATTCTCTGCACAAACGATGCCTGCGAAGGAAACGGGTCGTGCTCAAACATTCCGAACGATATTCTTTGCGACGATGGAAAGTATTGCACCGGTGACAGCCTATGCGATCCTAAGGATTTCCGGGCCGACGTTGATGGTTGCGTGCATACCGGCAACCCATGTGTTTGCATGATGCCTGTGGGTCCAGGCAACACGTGTGCAATTCGCGCCTCGGACGATACGACCGTCAATGTCCCCAATGGCTCGCGGTTGATCTGCAACGAGGCAACCGATGCGTGCGATAAGTGCGAGGCAAATGCCAATTGCAATGACGGCATCGTCTGTACGACGAACGCGTGCAACGGCGCCACGGGCGTCTGCACAAACGAGCCGAACGACAATCTCTGCGACGACGGCTTGTTCTGTACGGATGACGACTACTGCGATCCAGAGCATCCGGATGCCGGTGCGGACGGCTGCGTGCATGAGACCAATCCGTGCGACCCGAAGCTTTGCGACGAAGGCGACGCCGCCGCCGTCTGCGTTGATTGTGCATCCAACGCCGAGTGCGATGACGGAATTGCATGTACAAGCGACGCATGTGATATATCGACAGGAAAGTGTACAAGCACGCCCAGCGACAGCTTTTGCGATCATGGACTGTACTGTACTCATGGAGAGTATTGCGATCCGAATCACCCCGATGCGCGAGCGGATGGCTGCGTGAGTAATATTGATCCTTGCCCCGTGGGGATGACTTGTGATGAGATCCAGGATGCGTGCGTGGACGACGTTGATGGCGACGGCGTGGGCGATGCCTACGACAATTGCCCGAACACCACCAATCCCAGCCAGACCGATACAGACGGCGATGGCGTGGGCGACGCCTGCGACAATTGCCCTAACACGCCGAACCCCGATCAGACGGATACCAGCGGCGGCGGCGTGGGCGATGCCTGCGTTGGCGATGCCGATGGGGACGGGGTCGATGATGACGTGGACAACTGTCCAAACGTCTTCAACCCCGGACAGCAGGATTCCGACGGCGACGGCGTGGGTGATGCCTGCGACAATTGCCCCAACACGCCGAACCCCGACCAGACTGACACCAACGGAAACGGAATCGGCGATGCCTGCGACACCGGCACGCCCACGCCTGTTATGGTCAATGCCGGCCCGGACCAGGTGCGAACTCCCTGTCAGACCGTGACGCTGGATGCCACCGCGACACCCGGTACGGCCGCGCTTACTTGGCGACAAACCGGCGGTCCAAGCGTGCTCACCGGCTCGACAGGGGATCCATTTGTGTTTAGTGCTCCCGCGCCGCCCACAGGCGGTCCGGCAGTATTGACCTTTGAAGCTCGCGGGGCTCTGGCCGGTTTTACGACCGGGGCCGACACGCTGACGGTGACCATAAACACCGTTGGTTTCCCGACCGACGATCCACTACCGGCAAGCCCAACCAAGAGCAGCGGCTCGGCCGTTCCGGGAGAGACCGTTGAATTGACGCTGGCGACGCCCAACGATCCCGACAACCCGGTTCCTGCCGATTTCCAAGCCACCTGGATTCAGGATCCGAACAATCCCAGCGATCCCGTCGATCCAATGGCTCCGGATGCGGACGTCTTCGTGACACTCACGCGGGTCAGTGCAAACCGAGCGACTTTCGTCGCGCCGGCCGTCACCACGACTACTAACCTGCATTTCCTGGCCGGGATCTGCTCGCCCGATGAGCTTGGCGAGGGTCGGCTGGCAGCGCCGCTGTCCGTGTCGATTCAGGTCGCTGAAGTTGAATTTGGCCTTCCGCCGACGATCACCGAAGGGACGACAATTACATTGGTTCCCTTTGTGGAAGTAACCGGCGCGCCCGAGAACTTTGAGCTCCTCTTCTTCCTCAATGCACCGGGCAACGGCCAGTTGCCGCCGGGTGTCGTGGCTTCCATTGATAATGAGAGCCACCAGCTCTCGGTGACATCCGGTGCCGGTCAGACGATCCAGGTGAGGACACATGTTTGGGGAACGGCCGGACTCCTTGCGCAAACGAGCGACACAATTATGATCGTCGCACCACTGTTTGAAAGTGAAGTATCAGGAATTGCTGCTTCCCAATCCTTCGACGGCTTCGTTTCGGCCGGTGGCGGTTACGATTTTGAGTTTACCGCGCCGGTCGGAGCCATCGGAGACGATAGGACTTCGTTTTACCCATTGACCATGGATGCCTCGGCCGATCCGGAGCTGCTCACGCTTGAGTTGATTCTGATTGGTCTGACGCACTCGGCACCTTCGGATATTGATCTTTATCTTATTGATCCGTTTGGAAACTGGCTCCTGATTCAAAACGATCGGGGCGACATGAACGCGGTTTCAAACCTGACGATGGTTTTCAACGACACCGGTTCAACGTTGCCGGCGGATCCGGATACCGCGCTTGGTGCCGGTCCCTGGCGAGCGGCGGGCGGTGATTTCATTCAGACATTCCAGTTCCGTGGAACCGACCCTTGGATTCTCGTCATAATCGACGATTCAAAGGGCAACACCGGTACGCTGGAATCGTGGTCGCTTCGCGGTACGACGCTCTCTCCGCAATAGGCTCGCGCTGGGTCTTGCCGAATTGGCACTGATTGACTTCCTTCGGCAAGATTCATGATCGATCTTCGAATTACACTTCACCGCGCGCCTCGCGCGTTATCAAGTCGTTGCTCGGAATTCGTTCATCAAAGCGAGAAGAGGAATGACCAGCGAGAAAAAGCGCCCGTACCAAACGAACCCAGTTACAAATGACGTAACCTATGGCA
>JBGTDB010000012.1:0-3128 GCA_041748515.1 Phycisphaerae bacterium | reverse complement strand
ATTGTGTGTTCAGGGTTGATGATGAAGAATCCCGGACACTATTAACCGTAAGGGAGCGATCCAGGAGATCACGGAACCAAGACTAACGCAGTGTTAGTCCCCCAGCTCGCTTTCCAGCCAGTCCCAGAAGCTGATGTCGTCGTCCTAGCCGTTGACGGCATCAGCCACGATGTTGACGATACTCAAGGCCGCATTGAGTTCCGCAGGGGAACAAGACGCGCCATTAAGGAGGGCTGCACCGGAAGCGCAACAACCGATAAATTTGCCGCATTGGGATAATTTATGCATTTTCATTTTTCTCCGCTTGACCTACACACCTCCGCATCTTATCGGACAATTCACAAGGTCTCAATGAGCTTTGGCATAGGCTGCAAACTTTGCAATCACTCACTCACCCGTGATCCATTTGGGTCATTCTCGCCGCATCAAATGGTGCGGGTCGAGCGTCGCTGGCTGGAGATCCACAGTTCTCGCAACGCAACCTGAGTCGCATATCGGGTTGGCAGCTCGAAATTCCGGTATCTTGACCGATCGGCCGGCGATGCGTAATCTTCCTCCCGGAGCCGGGCGGCGACGCTCGGCAATCCGACGCCCTCGGGGCGTCTCCGCGGCCGGGTCGGGCCGATCGGAGAGTGGGTCTTCCACTTCGCGGCGGAAGGCGCAGGCCTCGGCGATGGAACCGCCGCCGCGATCCCTTCACGGCTTTGCGGCATTATTTCTGAAAGACTGGACGGGACGCAGGCAGGAATAGTCCTGCCGTGTCCGATTCTGCCCGGTGGTGTAACGGTAACACACCAGGTTTTGGTCCTGGTATTCCAGGTTCGAATCCTGGCCGGGTAATCGCGATTGTCGCTTGGAGATTTTCGGTTGTCGGTTGGCTCGGACGTTTCTTCGACGATCGGCCATCAAGGATCTCCGGCCGACACCGGGCAATCGGTCGCCTTCATCATCCTGGCCGCGGGCAAGAGCACGCGGATGGGCGGCGAGTCGCCGAAGGTCCTGCACGAGGTCTGCGGCCGGCCGATGTTGGCGTTCGTGCTCGAGGAATCTCGCGCTGCCGGTGCAAGCAAGTTGCTGGCTGTCGTCGGCCACGGCAAGGATGCTGTGATCTCGCGATTTTCGGCCGACCCGTTAATCGGGTGGGTCGAACAAACGGAACAGCGCGGCACAGGCCACGCGGCGCTTTGCTGCCGCGATGCGTTGCGGGGCTTTCGCGGTACGGTTGTCGTCATTGCGGGCGATATGCCCCTGGTTCGCCGCGAGACGCTTAAGGAACTGATCCGAACGCGGATCGAGCGGGGCGACGCGGCGTCCATCGCCACGACGGAACTGGACGCCCCGGCCGGATACGGGCGGATTGTTCGAAGCTCCTCGGGCGACTTGGAGGCCATCGTCGAACATCGGGATGCCTCGCCGGAGCAATTGAAGATCCGGGAGGTCAATCCCAGCTACTATTGCTTCGACTCTCCGGCATTGTTCGAAGCATTGGATCAGCTTCGGCCCTCGGGTGAAAAGGGCGAGCTGTATCTGACGGATGCCATCGGCATCCTTCGTTCCGCGGGAAAGTCGGTGTCGGCCGTCGTCCGGGTGCCAAGCGAGGACGCCACGGGCGTGAACACGCGGCGCGATCTGGCGGACGTGAATCGAATGATGCAGCAGCGCATTCAGAGCGATCTGCTGAGCAAGGGCGCGACGATCGTCAGCCCGGAGAATACGTGGATTGAGGCGGACGTATCGGTGGGTACTGACTCGATCATTTTTCCGTTTTCGTTTATCGGCGCCGGTGCCCGGTTGGGGCGAGGCTGCCGAATCGGTCCGTTTGCCTGCGTGGCGCCGGGACAGGCGCTCGATGACGGGTGCGTCGTGGGAAGGATGAACATGGAGGCGGGCGCATGAGCTGGGGCAGCCAACAATCATCCGATCGCGAACCCAACGGCATGGTCATTTTCGGCGGATCGGCCAGCGTGGATCTGGCCGACTCGGTGTGCAAGTACCTCGAGCTCAAGCGCGGCCGGGCAACGACCAGCCTTTTCCCCGACGGCGAAATGCTGGTCAAGCTCGAAGAAGACGTCCGCGGCAAGGATTGCTTCGTGGTGCAGGCCACTTGCCCGCCCGTTAACGACAATCTGATGGAGCTATTGATCTTCATCGATTGTCTGCGTCGGGCCAGCGCGAAGCGGATTACCGCGGTCATTCCCTATTTCGGCTATGCCAGACAGGATCGCAAGTCGGAAGGCCGCACGCCGATCACCGCCAAGCTGGTGGCCAACATGCTGACCAAGGCGGGGGTCAATCGCGTGCTGGCCATGAACCTTCACGCCGACCAGATTCAGGGCTTTTTTGATATTCCCGTGGACCACCTGACCGCCGCCCCCGTGCTCGCCCGGCATTTTGTGCATCGCAATTTGAAGGACACGGTGCTGGTGTCGCCCGACGTGGGCAACATTAAGTTCGGCAGCGATTTCGCTTCGCGCGTGGGCAGCGAGCTGGCGGTGATCCACAAGCGCCGCATTTCGGGCGATTCGACTGTGGCGGTGAACATCATCGGAAACGTCAAGGGTCGAAACGTCATGATGTTCGACGACATGATTACGACGGCCGGCACCGTGTGCGAGGCGGCCAAGCTGGTTCGTTCGCACGGCGCAACGGGCATTTACGTGGCCGCCACCCACGGCGTTTTCGCCGGGCCGGCGGTCGAGCGGCTGCAAGCCTGCGACCTTAACGAAATTGTGGTCACTGATACGATTGCGATTCGAGACGACGTGCGTCAGAAACTTCCCAACCTGACGGTATTGCCCGTGTCCGACCTGGTCGGAGAGGCCATCCGCCGCATACATCATCATCGTTCGGTGAGCGCGCTGTTCAACGATCGGTCTTTTGGAGAGTAATTCAGAGCATGGAAAAAGTAACGCTACAGGCCGAGCCGCGCAAGGCCGTCGGCAGCAAGGTTTCCAGGACGGTTCGCGCCAATGGCAGACTGCCCGCGATCATTTACGGCCACGGCGAAACGCCCGAGCCGATTTCTCTCGCCGCACACGAGGTCGATGTCGCTCTCGCCCACGGTGCCCGTATGCTCGACGTTCGGCTCGGCAGCGAGACCAAGCCGTATCTGATCAAGGAAGTTCAGT
>JBGTDB010000011.1:0-4842 GCA_041748515.1 Phycisphaerae bacterium | reverse complement strand
ACGCCGGGCGCAAGCCGATCATTGCGCCGCGCCGCTCAATGCCGGCGACGATTCGTCGAATGCGGGAAGTCCTAATGCTTCGTGCGCCCAAGCAGCCGAAACCCTCACGCCCAGCCGATTGACGGCCACGTCGAGCAGGTCGGCCAGATCCTTCGCCTGTCGGCTTCGTTGCGGACGGCGGCGGAAGTAGGGCACGGGCGCGTCCGGGCCGAACTGCATTCGCGTCATCGGGCTCAGCACGTCGTGTCGGATGGTTCGGGCCTCTTTCCGAATGTCGTCGGCGAGAATGTCTCGCCGCACTTCGTCGTGAACTTGCGTCGCGGTCAGGGCCCCGCGCTGCCCGCTGATGTCCGTGGTCAGCGTCTGACCGAGCCAGGCTTTGCTCATCTCGCGATTGAGAAACTCGATAAGCCGTTCATAGGGCGGGCCGATCGTTCCGCGGTTGGCCTCGATGATTTGCAGATCGACCGCCCGGCTGAAGATCCCGGCCGCGTTGCTGCCAAGCGATTCGAGCATCGAGAGCAGCTCTCGCTTTTCCTCGGCCGACGCCGACGGCTCGTAGCGGGCGATGCGCACGGGCATGCCGAACACCTCCGCGAAGATCATCCAATCCTTCAGCGACAGGTTCTTTGCCAGGTAGGCCATCGCCGTGACGCGAAGCAGTCCGCCCCGTTGCGGATGCCCGGACACGCAGTGGGGCGTGTGCACGATGAATTTATTCGGCGGCGGGGCGATGCCCTCGCGCGGGGCATCGGCCGTTAGAATTCGGACCTGCCCGAGATCGTCGAACACCAATCGGACGAAATCGACCGGGGCGAATTCCACGGGCCGGAAGCGACCGTCGAGAAGTTCCCACACGATCTCGGCGACCGAGATATTCCGACCGACGGCCAGCGCCAGGTGCTGTAGTGCTTCATCAAATGTTTCAACGTCGGCCAGCGCCTCGCGACAAAAATCGGCGGCCTCGTCGGCGAGCTGTCTCGCCCCGACGTCCCGAACGGCGGCGGCGCTGACGACCTCCCAGTTCAGCCCAGTCAACGCCAGGCGTCTGGTGTTCGCGACGGAGAACAGGTGAGCGTCCTTTTCCTCCATTTCCTCGAACAACTGCATGGCCGTCGCGAGCGATCCGTCGTCCGCTTCGCGCAGAATGGCCGCCAGGCGCGAAGGGGTCAGTCCGGCGCTGGGATAATCTCGAATCGAATCCTCGGCCCGCGGCATAACCACGCGCCCCAGTCGAGGCCGATCCGCAGAACGCCTCATGGCGTGGGCAATGCGATGAAACCATTGCATGAAAGTCTCCTTCTTTGTTTCCGCTTTACCAGGTTCCCTCTCGCGCGAACCGCATCGGTCCGATGGGCAGGTGCTCGATTCGCACCGCCGACCCGGCCTCGGCCGCGTGGAGGGCAAGGGCCGCCGGCCAGAATCGGTCCGCATGACTTCCTTCTTTCCGCGGGGCGGCCAGGCGAAAATGCCCTGACTCAGTCACCGTGCGCTCCACGCTGTGCCAGTCGCGAACGATTCGATCATTGGCGGGGATGTGAATGCGCCGCTGCTCAACGGCGATGCGAAGCCCGCCGGCAAGCTGCGACTTGAGCGCGGAGGTAAGCGTTACGGCCTCGACCCGGTGTCCGCCGAAGCGTTCGACGGCCTGTTCGGCGAGTTGCATTCCCAGCCCGCCCGCGTCGATGCAGCACCGTCGCACGCGGTTGAGGCTCAGCAACTCGCACAAGGCGTCGAACTGCGTCCGAAAGGGCGCGTTGGAGAACTCGACGACGGCGACGGTCCGGAGAATCGGCGCACGTTGGAAAGGAACGCCCCCGCACGCGGCCAAGCCGCGCTCTGTGCGTTCAGGATCGATCGCAACCACCCAGAGGACCGTCAGGTCATGCTTGCGCCCGATATCCACACCTGCGAACAAGTCTCGCGAATCGTCGATCAACGGCCCGATCGTGTTGTACGAAACCAGGTCGGCATCGATGCACGCCGCGATCTGCTCGTAGGTCAGGAATGCGGCGGCCTCGTCAAGAAATTCGCAAAGGAACTCCTGCCGGTAGATTTCCTCGTCGCCGATGGCTTCTCGCATTTGCTCGGCGTCCGCTTCGAGCCCCATGGCGATGGCGTCGGGCAGCGTGACGGTGCTGGTGGCAAAGGCCTCGTTGCTCCGCAGTTCGTAAAACATGTTGCTCCGCCCGCGCGGCGTGGAGGCGATGTCCAGCTCGCCCTCGCCGCGAAGGAGCGTGGGGAAAAGGGCCCCCCAGATTTCGCGGTCGTGGGCGTGCATGGCGAATTCGTCGAGCAGCACGTCGCCGGTGTAGCCGCGGGCGGTTTGCGGATTCGCCGGAAGCCCGATGATCCGCACGTTGCCCGGCAGCACGATCTCGAGCTGCTTGATATGCATGTCCCGAAAGTAGCGATTGTCGTAATAGTCCGTGGCGATCTTAAGCGCCTCGCAGTGCTGCCTGGCCTTTTGCATCAGCTCGCGGCTCTGGCGCTCGCCCGCGGAAAGGAAGATCTGGTTTCTCCCGCGGCGCAACCCCCGAAGGACTCGCCGCAGCGACTTGGTGAAGCTCTTGCCCGTCTGCCTCGCCCAGCAGTTCCAGCGAAACCGCGCCGCGGACTCGACGTCCTCACGCTGATAGGGCAGCAGCTCGACAAACGGGCGGCACCGCGCCGGTTCCCGCGGGCCCTCAGGTTCGCTCGCACGGCTCGGCTCATACTCGCCTGCCGTTTCAGTCAGGCGAACTGGTTCAGGCCCGTGAGCCGATTCAAGCCGGCGCTCCAGATCGGTTGTTTGTTCTAAAACCACGACATGACAACGCGCCCGGCGCGCGCCGAATCGCCGCTACCGACCGATCATTGGATTCGCCGAGCAGAATCCGAGCCGCGAAAGTCGTGCCGAGCCGCGACCGTAAGGGAACGGTTGTTGGCTGGAACGAGCCCCGAGCCACAAGGCGGGCCAATCCGACAGGAGGAGGTCTATCCCTCGATGGGGCGCCGATTCAGTTTCTCTAATCCGGGAGAACTGACAGCAGCATTTGCAGAAACGCCTGGGCCTGCGGGTCATCGGGAGAGAGTCTCAGCGATTCGCGGACATGGGGGACCGCCTGGTCCGGCCGACCGGACATGAACTTCGCCACGCCCAGGTTGTAGTGGGCGGCGGCAAACTCCGGACGTTCAGCCACAACCCGATCGAGATGCTCGATTGCCCGCTGAAGCTGCGGCATTCCCCTGGGTTGGTTAAATGCGCCAGGTCCACCATCGGTCTCGACCGTGCTGAGCAGCGCGAGGGCCAGGTTGTACCGGGCGTCGGTTAACGTCGGATCGAGGTCGATCGCCCGGCTGAGATGCGAGACACATTCCGGCAGGTCGCCCGTCTGGCACATCAAAACGCCCAGCTCGCCGACGGCCCCGGCCGCATCAGGATGAACCGCCACAAAGGCCACTAGCTCGCCGTGGGCCTCTTCAACGTTGCCCATCAGGACAAGCGTCCGCGAAAGCTCGATTATCATTCGCGTCGAGTTGGGCGATTGGGCTAATCCGTCGCGATACACTGCGACGGCGTCCGCAAAACGTCCAGCCTGCAACAACATCGTCGCCAGCTCGCTTCGCGCCCGATCGAACTTCGGGTCGAGCTGGATGGCCTCGCGATAAGCGGTCTCGGCTTCTTGCACTCTGCCCTCCTTGCGCATCACGCCGGCCAGTCCGCGATGAAAATTGGCCTCGTCGGGCATGGACGCAATCAACCGTCGAACGGCCGACTCGGCCGATGCCGTGTCGCCCTTGGCGAGGTAGGCCCACACGGCGTCCTGGAGAATCGCAGGTGTCGCGAAAAGTCCCCACCGATCCACGCGTCCGAAGTAGTGAATGGCTTGTTCGCATCGATGGCGTTCCTCGGCGGACGCGCTCTGCCACCAGGCGTTGCCCGGTAGCCACACTTCGTCGCCAATATCCAGCGATTTGAATTCTGCCAGCCCGCGCCAAGCCTGATACTGCACCGCCCCGCTGTGAACGGTGAAGGCCAGAAGCACGACCATCCCGACGGCAAACCCAACGCCCGCCCGGCTGATCCGCCCGCCGCGCTTAAGCTGAAGATTCTGGAGCCGCACGTTCGACGATCGGACGACGTGCAGGAATTTGACAATCAGAAACGCCGTGATGGCGGCCATGCCCATCGCCAGAAGCAGCGGAATCTTGTTGTACAACCCGCGATAAGCGAGAAGCGACAAAAGTCCGACCACAACCATGAGAAGCTCTTCTCCGAGAGTAAAATCGTAACGACCCGGTGGTTTCGTGATTTTATGATTTGATGATTTGGTAACCTGGTGAACGAGTGAATGGGCCTCCACCTTCGCCGCGGCGCGGGCCTGGCGGGGCAGCTTCCCGAATCCGAAGTAGAGGGCGTCATTGGGGCAGACGCTCACGCAGTCCATGCACTTCATGCAGCCCGGATCGACCACCATGCCGAACTTCGCGACTTCCTCGTGGACGCGGACGTTCGATGTGCAGGTGGCCGTGCAATGGCCGCAGTGCTCGCACGCGTCGGTCACGCGAATCCGCCCCGGCGCGACCTGATCGGCCAGTCCGAAGAATCCGCCATACGGGCATCCGTACGTGCAAAACCCCTTGCTCCCGAGAAAATAAATGATGACGAAGCCGCACACCGCGAACGTCAGGATGGCGATGCCCGGTCCGGGGAAGGTCTTCCAGAACTCGCTCGTCATCAGGTGATTGGTCAGCTCCGGTCGGGGATGGCCCGCCAGCCAACGAAAGACGCTCGGCCAAACGAACATGTAGATTGCCAGCGCCAGTGGGGACAATACCAGGATTCGCGAGCGAAACGGC
>JBGTDB010000010.1:0-2130 GCA_041748515.1 Phycisphaerae bacterium | reverse complement strand
TGAAGATGGGGTTCGCCGAACGCTTACGCCGAATCGATCGAGTTCCGCCCGCCCGCTGGAAACTCTACCCTGGCGAACGCTGACTCCGTCCGGACACTTGCTCCGGCCGGTTCGGTTCGGGAGACAGGCGAAATGCGGTTGGCCCGATGAACGACGGTGGGGCAAGGCAGGTCTGGTGCGGACGCGGTGGGATAACACCCCGAATTGGTTAACGGGGGGGTTGCGTTCGCGACCCGGACGCGACTCGAACCTTTTTCGCGTACATATCAGATAGGCCGCCCACAGGCGTGGCCTCTTTTCGTGAAGCGCGACAAGCGCGAGGATGGCTTTCTCAAACGCTCAATCGGCGACGAACTATTTCCCGCCACTCATTGCCGCCCCGGACCTTGGCGACAGCGTCAGTCAATCCCTCATAGCGATTGCAATCAACGTCTGAAGGATCGGTGAAGCAGAATAGGCCATGAGCGTACTTCGGGGCCCAAAGATTGTTTTTCAGGAGCAGGCCATAGTTCATCAAATCGTCGAAGGTCACAATTCCACAAACGGCGTGATGTATGATCGATGCGGCCATGTCAGCGATCTGTAACCCCTTCGACTCCAACGATCGCGGGTAATGTAGGTTGTCTCTATAGATTTTGTTGAGATCGAATTTGTCGTTGCTCGTCGAGTAATTCTTGATTACCGGATGATTCTCGGTGTGGATCTCTGTGATGGTCATGGTAGGGCTCTTTTGACTCCATCCCTGAAGCCACCCGAGCATCGTCCACTTGAAAACCAGTTCCTCTCGATTTCCTCGGCGCACCCCTACCGGGTCAATTTCAAAGCGCATCTGGTGCCAACAGGCGAAGTATTCATTGCCGGACAATAGGATGATCGTTTGCTCAAACGCTCGTTTGATGCAATAGGCAATGGAACCGAGCCGAAGGGACTGATTGCCACTCAGATTCTTGAACTGATTCGCCAGTAGATGCACATCCTTTTGCATCGTCTCGTGAATGCATTGCTCGGCCAGCTCTCGCATCCGCCGTACCATGTCACCACGAACCTGCTTCTTCTCCCGGGTGATAGAAGCGATGTCAAGCACCGCCGGAGTGACAATGATCTTGGCATTGTCGGCGATCATTTGGGCGAACCGCGTTCGTTCTTCCAACGTGAGCAGATTCCCCTTCGGCTCTTTTTTCTTGAACGCCGATGGGGAGAGCGTCGCTACGAACTCGTCGAACCTAGCGAAGATCTCAGCCTCCGCCGACTCAGGGACGGTAATACCCACGACGATACCGACTCGCTGGACCCCATCATCATCTAGCCGGAAATCGCCCGATTCATCGAAGTAGAATTTCATATACTTCGGCCTCAGCCTTCGCAGGGATCCTCTTTAGTCGTAACCGCCTTGGCCCTAAGACTCCGAGGGCGTTTTCTCACGGCAGTATACCAGATTCGCAGCTTTCTGTGATCAGCACTTACGCTTCGGATGGGACCGGGCCGGGGCGAACGCGCTAATTCACCGAACACGGGGTTGCGTTCGCAGCCCGGCGACAACTCGAACCTTTTTCGCGAACATATCAGGTAGGCCGCCGCATCGAGTCGGCGGCGAACATCGACACCATCGTCTGTCGACTGCCGCGGAGCGCTTGTCGGCGTGGCCCAGCACGGAGGCGAACACGTAGCACCAGTCCACGTCTTGAGCAACCGCTCGAGCCGTATACAATCTCGCGATTGAGCCTGGCGCAGGGAGGTCACAGGAATCGTGTGGATTCGTCCGGCTCGACCGGGCCAAGATTGACAGCCATGCCTGCAAATCCGAATCCGAGGTGGTTCCGCGAGACTTTCCGCCAGATCGGGAACGAGCTCGACGAAGCGCGCAGGCAGGAGGTCAAGCTTCAGCACCTGATGATCCGGGCAACGCGAGCCAGCATTCAGGCGGCCCGGTTGGTGATTGAGGGCGTCAACGCGGGCGTTTTCAATTGCGATGCGCAACTCCGCCAGGACCTTCTTTTTGCATGGACGGGCAAGATGCAAGGCAAGAGCGGCCGGGTTTCAGTGGATAGGGGCGGCGGAATGCATTTTAAGCTCGTCGCGGATGCGCCAGAGGGATGTCATGGACCGCTTCCGGTCGATTCCGCCTCGGAT
>JBGTDB010000009.1:0-2334 GCA_041748515.1 Phycisphaerae bacterium | reverse complement strand
ATCGACTTCCCCTTGTTCGTCTGGGACGGCCAGGAAAACCGCTGGTTCTCCACGCACCACCCGTTCACCGCCCCGCTGGACGAGGACATCCCGATGCTCGACACCGACCCGGGCAAGGTCCGCGACAAGGCCTACGATCTGGTACTCAACGGCACGGAGATGGCCGGCGGCAGCATCCGAATCCACCGGCAGGACGTGCAGCGCAAGATATTCAGGCTGCTCGGTATCAGCGACGAGGAGGCCAAGGCCAAGTTCGAGTTCCTTCTGGATGCCTTGCGCTTCGGCGCGCCGCCGCACGGCGGCATCGCCTTCGGTTTGGATCGCTGGGCCATGCTGCTCACCGGCTCAAGCAGCCTGCGCGAAGTCATCGCCTATCCCAAAACCCAGCGGGCCGTCTGCCCGCTGACCGAGGCCCCCGGCCCCGTCTCCCAGGCCCAGCTCGATGAATTGTTCCTCCAGGTCAAACTACCGCCAAAGAAGTAGGCGGTTGCCGTGGCAGCGTCGAATCGTAAGATCTTCCAAACCGCGTCTGTTCTTTCCAGCCGCGCGAACGGGAGGCTTGAACGATGCCAATTCGGACAGCTTGCGCCCTAATGGCAGTGATGCTACTTGCACCGGAATCTAAGGCGGGAGGAATGGGCGACCGCATCGCGGGGCCGATGCACGTGTCCCGGTCTGAGGTGGTAGCTCGAAACGGCATGGCCGCGACCAGCCAGCCTCTGGCGACGCAGATCGCTCTCGACATTCTCCGGCAGGGCGGCAGCGCAGTGGATGCCGCGATTGCCGCCAATGCGGCCCTGGGGCTGATGGAGCCGACCGGATGCGGCATCGGCGGCGATCTGTTCGCCATTGTCTGGGATGCCAAGACTTCCAAGCTCTACGGTTTGAATGCCAGCGGTCGAAGCCCCTATGGCCTGACGCTCGACAAACTCAGGGAAGGCGGCCGTACGTCGATTCCGCCTTTCGGCCCTTTGCCTGTCACTGTACCGGGCTGCGTGGACGGCTGGTTCGAGCTGCACAAGCGATTTGGCAAGTTGCCGATGGAGAGCATCCTCGCGCCTGCGATTCGATATGCCAACGAGGGCTTCCCGGTCAGCGAATTGATCGCCCATTACTGGGCTCGAAGCGGCCGGATTCTTGGCGAGTATCCGAACTTCGCGACGACGTTCTTGCCGGGAGGCAAAGCGCCGGAGAAGGGCGACACGTTCAGTAACCCGGATCTCGCGCGGACTTATTCAATCCTCGCCGCCAAGGGGCGGGACGCTTTCTACCGGGGCGAACTCACAGAAACGATGGATTCATTTTGCGAGCGCGTGGGGTGCTTTCTGCGGATGAAGGACTTTGCCGATCATTCCTCGACGTGGGTTGATCCGATCGGCACAGACTATCGAGGATACAATGTGTGGCAGCTTCCGCCGAATACCCAGGGGTTGGCCGTCGTGCAAATGCTCAACATTCTAGAGGCATACGACCTGACCGACATGGGGCACAACTCGGCCGCGGCCCTGCATCGCATGATCGAGGCAAAAAAAAATCGTTTTTGAAGATCGAGCTCGCTTTTACGCCGATCCCGAGTTCGACAAGATTCCTATGCAAGCCCTGCTTTCCAAGGAATATGCGACCGAGCGCCGCTGGCTGATCGACGCAGGGCGCGCCCGGAAACAGTATGACCCCGGCGATCCGAAACTGGCCCAGGGCGACACGATTTATCTCACGGTCGCCGACAAGGACCGGAACATGGTCTCGCTCATTCAGAGCAATTATCGCGGCTTCGGCTCGGGGCTGGTACCGGACGGGTTGGGATTTGTTTTTCAGGATCGCGGCGAGCTGTTCTCACTCGATGAAGGACATCCGAACGTCTACGCCCCGCACAAGCGGCCGTTTCACACGATTATTCCCGGCTTTGTGACCCGCAATGGTCGGCCGTGGCTTTCTTTCGGGGTGATGGGCGGCGACATGCAACCGCAAGGACACGTGCAGGTGATCTGCAACCTGATCGATTTTGGCATGAACCTCCAGCAGGCTGGCGACGCAGCACGATTCCATCATTATGGCTCGTCCGAGCCGACCGGCGAAAAAATGGCAGACGGAGGCACGGTCGCGCTTGAATCAGGCGTGTCGGATGAGGTTCGGCGCGAACTTGCCCGGCGTGGCCACAAGGTTCAGACCGACACGGACGGGTTCGGCGGGTATCAGGCGATCCTTTATGACGTTGACCGCGACGTGTATTTCGGCGCCTCGGATTTCCGCAAGGACGGCTGCGCGGCCGGCTACTGATCGGCCATCGGTCAGGCGCGGACGGCCGCTTCGGGATCTTCGTCAAATTCGAGTTCC
>JBGTDB010000008.1:0-3347 GCA_041748515.1 Phycisphaerae bacterium | reverse complement strand
ATTAAAGCCGTTTAGGCGAATCTAGTCAAGCGGCAATCTTGGAGAATTCCTATATTCTGGACGTTGAAAGGAAGACCGATAACGTAGGCCGCTCCGGGGCGGATGCGCGGGGGATGGAGCCGGGGTTGTGGACAGGCCGGGTTTCGGGCCTTGGACGGCGGGGTTTTACCAGTGTCGCTTTTTTAAATACGTTATTTATGCACAAATGAGCGATGGGGCTGGATTGCGGGGTTCGGCGGCCGTGTGCTTGAGGTTTCTCTATGGACCGCGATTTATTTTCGGAGTGCCAGAGTGATTGGGCGCCACGTGAGGTTTGGGCGGCGGAATCCAGCTTTGTGATATCTGTTTTGAAGAGGACGAATTAGGGTTCCGGGGATTGCCGCGAGGGGTGCTTGGCGACTTTTCGAGCGGTTATGGGAATCGGGTTGGCTGGGGAGGTGGTTCGCTAATCCATGGGGTGGTCCGTATTTGTTCCGCCATGTCGATTTTGTTCCGCCATGTCGATCTCGGACGATGCGCAGTACCTGCGCCAGCAAGGAATACTGTCGGCTCGCGTTGATAGCTCGATATCTGGACCTTGCTTGACGGGCGGGAAGTGCGGCCGTAATACACGCCCGGTTTTGCGCTTGCGCATCGGAGACCTCTTCCCGGAGTCCACTAATGGAACGCATGCAGAAGATCAGCGTCGAGAAACCGCCTGACGAGCTTTTCGGACATCCGAAGGGCTTGTACGTCCTGTCTCTGACAGAGATGTGGGAGCGTTTCAGCTTCTATAGCATGCGGGGGATTCTCACTCTGTACATGGTCAACGGGCTGGCTTTCGCCGACGGCATGTCCCAGAAGATCTACGGTGCGTATCTGGGCTTCGTGTATTCGGCTCCGTTGATTGGCGGCATGTTGGCTGACCGACTCCTTGGGCAACGCCGCGCCATAGTCATCGGCGGTTTGCTAATGGCCATCGCGCAATTCTCTCTAGCAGCCCATTCTCTTATTACCGATGCGCCGCTCAAGCTTGGCGATACGGTCGTTCGTGAGGTGGGACTGTTTGCCGGGATCGACATGCTCTTTTTCCTCGGCATGGGATTCCTTGCGATTGGAAACGGCTTCTTTAAGCCAAATATTTCCACGATTGTCGGCACGTTGTATGAGCAGGACGACGCACGGCGCGACGGGGCATTCACGATTTTTTACCTGGGAATCAACGTCGGCGCTCTGTTAGCGTCAATCTCCGGTCAGGTCGCGCAGAAATATGGTTGGCACTGGGGATTCCTGATGGCGGGAATCGGCATGGTCCTTGGCCAGATCGTGTTTTCCTTGGGCAAGAACACCTATGTGGGCAGGGGGCTTCCTCCCCGTGCCGGGATGCTAAAAAGCTCGGTCGCCCTCGGAATTCCGAATGGCTTTTGGCTCGCACTGGGCATTTTGCTCGCGATTCCGGGGACTTCGTACCTGCTTTCGCAGCCGGCGTGGGTGGCGAACGTTTCCAGTTATGTGGGTGCCATCGTACTTCTGTACCTGCTTTGGGAAGCGTTTCGCAGCCCGAGAATAGAACGAAACCGGATGATCGTCATCATTGTTCTTTGCCTGTTTTCAATGATCTTTTGGGGATTCTTCGAATTGGCCGGCAGTACGATCGTGCTCTTTACGGATAAGAGCGTAAGCCTGCCGTCTCTCCCAATTATAGGGCAATTGGAGTCGGCGTTTCTAAATTCGTTCATCAATCCGTTCTTCATTCTGCTGATGGGGATTCCGTTCGCAAAGCTTTGGGTATGGCTGGATAAGCGCAAGATGGATCCATCGTCGCCCCTAAAGTTCTCGCTGGGGCTGGCCCAGGTAGGGCTTGGTTTCCTGGTCTTATTTGTAGGTGCGCTTCGGGCGGGTGAAACGGGGCATTGCAACGTTTTGTACCTCGTCTTGGCCTATTTTCTTCATACAACCGGCGAGCTTTGCCTGTCACCCGTTGGATTGTCGATGGTCACGAAACTCTCTCCCGCACGGCTCGTTGGCTTGTTTATGGGCGTGTGGTTCTTTGCGTCGGCATTCGGAAATGTTCTTGTCGGATTTACTGTCGGCGAGAACATCGAAGAACACGGTTACGGTGAAATATTTAAGTGGATCGGCATTGCCGGGATTGGGGCAGCATTCTTGTTGCTCATTCTTTACCCGTTCCTCAAGCGAATGCAGCATGGAGTAAAATAGGCGCGGGGCCGCCGCTATCGGGATGCGGCTGACGGGGCTTCGGGCGTGAGCGCGAAGCGGAATGTAATCGTCACGCGGTCAGCGTCCGGCTCGTCGGATGCGGGGGCGAAGACGTTGAAGGTCGAGACAATTCGCTCGAGTTGAAACTCACCCGATAACTCAAGGGCTACCCCTGCGCCGGAGTCGCGCACCTGGCCTTGCAGCCCGTGGGAGCGGTCGGCGGACACAGTGCGGCACCGCCGTCTCAGCGATGGGAACACGGGCCGGACGCCCGTGCCATACCTTTTGCTACAGACTGCCAGGCGTGCTCCAACCTCCAGCGGAACGGTCACGCCCTTCAATTCGAAATCGCCGATGAGAATGACCGGGCGGTCGGCATGACCTGTTGCCCGTCGATTGCCGTTGGGGCCGTCACCCGCAAACGCGATGCCGCGAATGGTGAAAGTTGCGAAGGGGTATTTCGTCCCGTGGAGCATCTCGGCCGCGAAACGGACGTTCTGCGACAAGTCGTCCTCGCCCATGTCCACGTCGGCGATGGCCACGCGAAACCATCCGCCGCCAGGTCGATCGGCATCCGGGAGCAGGAGTCGGCCTTCGGCCCGGCGGACCTCGCCTCCGTAAATATCGTTGGGCGGGGGGAAATGGAATGTTATGAGTGCGGCGTCGGGCACGTTGGACGGAATCGCCCAGTGCCTGGGGAAGTGCGGCGGAAAATCCCATCGGCTGCGTGACCCGCCGCAGCCCGACAACAGAACCATGGCAGCGGCCGAGGCGATCGTCAAAGAAAACGCTGAAGGTGGCATCGGCAATCGGGGCATTTCGGAAGTACGACACGTGGGCGTCAGGCGGCGGCCGTTCGTCTTGAGGACACTTCGCTCGAAATTCGAAGCATCGCGCGGGCTGAAGTCCGCGGCTGGGGACGGTCGGTCGCCGGTTGGAGCTTACCAAAATTCGTGGCTCCGCGTGGACTGAAGTCCGCAGGGCGGGAACGGCAACCGCTTCCTAACGGGTAATAGCGTCCGGGATTTTGGCGTTTTTCGCGTTGGCGGGTGGTTGCGGTTGTTGCGTGAGCTTGGAAGGGCGGTGGATCGGGTATTGGTTGAGTTTGCCGCGGCGCATGACGGCGGGCCGCTCGGGGTGGCGGCGGT
>JBGTDB010000007.1:0-3608 GCA_041748515.1 Phycisphaerae bacterium | reverse complement strand
AATCGTCAATGTCGAAGACGGCCGTTACGTTTCCTATAACTTCGCAGATTGGGCGGAAATCAGCGCCTTCCGCCGGGAGTTCGAGCCTGCCCGTTACGACTGGATCCGAACGGTTCGGCTTTACATTGCCGTTCCCCGAATCGTTCGAGTTCTGACCTTCTCAAAACTGCCCCGGCAGGACGTGAAGTTTAACCGTCGCAATCTGTTCGCTCGCGACGCGAATACTTGTCAATATTGCGGCAAGCGCTTCCCGACTTCGCAGCTTAGTCTGGATCACATCGTCCCGCGTTCCCGCGGCGGAGCGGCCACCTGGGAGAACATTGTCTGTGCCTGTTTGAAATGCAACGTCCGAAAAGGCGGCCGAACGCCTCAGGAGGCGCACCTGCAACTCATCCGCGACCCGCAGAAGCCGCGGCGAAACCCCGTCGTCAGCATCACTCTGTCCGATCATCGTTATGCCTCATGGCGGCAATTCCTTGATGCAGCATATTGGGACGTCGAACTTAAGTAGTCTGCCCATTTAACCGCACAATTTCCTTGGATTTCGTACGCTTAACGTGTCAAGGGGCGAGATTGGAATGGGTGCGCGGACTTATCGGCGAGATGCCGGTTCCGCACTTTCCGAGACGCTTTCGCCCGGCAGTCTCGTGGAAAGCAGGTAGCCGATGTCTCAGATTCCAAGCGTTATAGAAATCGAGAAGCCCGCGTCGCCGGATGCGGTCTACGACGCCCTGGTTGCCGATCAGGTCCGAAACGATGCGTCCAGTAACCAGAGACAGCACGATCGACTCTCCTGGGTAATGGATCTGACCATCTGGATAAGAGAGCACAAATGGGAAAGTCCCCGTGAAGTTCAAGTAAAGACCAGTGATCTCTCGCGGGGCGGTTTCTGCTTCCTCCATTCCCAGTTCCTTTACGCCAAGACCCTTGTCTACACTCGCTTCGACCTTCTGCCCGGCCGGCCGGTCGTGGTCGGGCTTGTTACAAACTGTAGCTACGTCGGCGAGGGGCACCACCGGGTTGGCGTCCGGTTCCTCCGATCATTTCATCAGGACGACCAATAAATAGCCTTATACTTGAATTTTAGGGCCGGGGGCCAATAACCCGAGGTTGATCCCCGTGCAATTGGGCAGGTCCGCATAGGCTTTCCATTTTTTCTCGATTTTGAGGCTTGAACAGATCGAAGGGGGCATCTATACTGCTTGTACGCGGAAGGGGAACAGAAGCACCTTCGCACGCTTCGGCAATCGCCGACAAGGGGGATTCTAAGGACTTGCCTCTGCTGCACAATCGTGTGTACCATGGGTATTTGGTCCAGGAGGTAGGAAGGATGAAGTTAGCGACGTGGGCTACGGCCAGTTTGCTTAGCATCTTCGTTGTTTCAACGGCAACAGCGGGCGGTGGTTACGATTTTGAGTTTACCGCGCCGGCCGGAGCCATCGGAGACGATAGGACATCGTTTTACCCATTGACCATGGATGCCTCGGCCGATCCGGAGCTGCTCACGCTTGAGCTGGTTCTGACCGGCCTGACGCACTCGGCTCCCTGGGATCTCGACATTTACCTGCTCGATCCGTTCGGAAACTCGCTCCTGATTCAAAACGATCGGGGCGACATGCACGCGGTTTCTAACCTGACGATGGTTTTCAACGACACCGGTTCAACGTTGCCAGCGGATCCAGATACCGCGCTTAGTGCCGGTCCTTGGCGAGCGGCTGGTGGCGATTTCATCCCGACGTTCCAATTCCGTGGAACTGACGCCTGGATCCTCGTGATCAATGACGACTCTCCGGGCAACGTCGGTACGCTGGAATCATGGTCGCTTCGCGGAACGGTCGTGCCCGAACCAGTGACGCTCTCGCTCTTGGCCATCGGCGCTTTGACGGCGCTTCGCCGTCGCCGAAACTAGAGGCTACAGCGGTTTCGATCATCATTATGCGGCCCGCTCACAAGAGCGGGTCGTTTTTTTTGGCCCCTGCTGTGCCCAATCCGATACTCTGGCTAGTTGATGGGTCAGGTCGTGAAGTCTATGATTTCAGACACGGTGGGCGGTTGCAAGCCACTTGCGAAATGCGAATGGGACTCGGGGGAGTTTCAAAGCCAAGAATCTGGTGAAATGCTTTCCGGCCTGGCGACCGGTTCCGGCAATCGTTTCATCCATTTGGGGTGCCGTCTGCACTGAAGTCCTGTTGGAACAGCCTGGATCTGACGGAGAAGGCGATTTCTGATTTAGTCGGGGCTTGGTTCACCGTGCAGCTCGCGGGCCATCTAGCGTGCAAGGGGGAAGAATGCGCAAGCTTTTCGTTTTGACATACATCGTGCTCTCGACTGTGGCTCTTGAAGTTTGCACCGCGGAACCAAAAAGCCTGCCGCCAGTTCGAGAATTGACCAGCTCCGAGACTCAAGACAAGCGAAGAATTACTCTGCGGACGGACCGTATTAAAGAGAAGTCCGCGCCGGTTTTGGATGGACGGGTTAAGTCATTGGGCACGGGAGGTCTCCACAAAGAGGCAGCAAGTGCCGCGGAAGCGAAGATCAGTGATCCTGCCGAAGGCGGCGTTGCAGGTCTCTCCAACGACTTTTGCGCCAATGCCGAGGCGATAGACGGAATTGGTCCGTTCTTTATCAACTCAACATCAAATACGCTTGACGGGCCGCCGGCTTGCTTGAATGAAGGCCAAACACAAATTGATCGGGACGAATGGTTTTGCTGGACGGCGCCGCAAACAGCGTGCGAAGGCGAATATGTCGTATCGACCTGTGGCAGAACCGCGGTGGATACGAAGATCGCGGTCTATCCGGGTTGCGGCTGCCCGCCGCAGCCATTCATCGCGTGCAGCGACGATGATTGCGCGCTCCAGACGAACGTGCCCTTCCTCGCAACCCCGGGAGCCCAATACATGATTCGTGTGGGCGTTTTCCCGCAGTCCGTGGGCGGCTCGGGGAGCTTCACGGTTACATGTCGCCCGCCTTTGCCTTGCGACCAGCCTCAATCGAATTGCCAGACTCCGACCGTGAGTGACGCATTGGTCAGCTCCCGTGGAACGGCCGTCGTCGCTGATGATTTCACGCCCGATGCCAGCGGCAACCTGACGAATCTTTGCTGGTGGGGGGCCTATCTTGATGACGACCTCGGCCTTGACTGCCAAGGACTCTCGCCGGACTCGTTTGTCGTAAAGTATTACGCCGATAATGACGGCTCGCCCGGCTCGCTGCTGGCGACCTTCTCGCAGGACGAAAATACGTTGTTTGTGGACGGGCCAGTGGCCAGCGGCCTCTTCCTTCCCGGAGACGTCGCTCAATACGCTTATTCGGCGAATCACGCGGCGTTGCCGGTCCTCGGCGGCCAATGCTACTGGGTGGAGGTGAGTAACGGCATTCCAGGTTGCACCTGGTACTGGGAAGTAGGCATCAATCATAACCAGCGGGCCTTTCAGAACGTCGAAGGCGGCGTAACCGAGGGATATGATCCCGCAGAGGCGATTCTGGATGATCTGGCGTTTTGCACCAACCTGGGATTGGCCGATTCGGCCGTTTGCCTGCCGCCGCCTCCGCCAAACGATAACTGCGTCGATGCGACGCCGCTGAACCTGGCCGGCGAAGTGTTC
>JBGTDB010000006.1:0-3442 GCA_041748515.1 Phycisphaerae bacterium | reverse complement strand
CAGGGAGAAAAGGGAGGCAGGGAATGAAGGCGTTTTCCGGGAAATCCAAGTGCCTGTTGGCGGTCGGCCTGGCCGCGATGCTTTGCGATTCGGCGTGGGGTTACCGCTCCGGGCCGCCTTCGGGCGTCAACGGGGGCATGGCCGCCGGCGGGGCGAACTGTTCGGCGTGCCACATGAGTTCGACCGGGTTTGGCGGATCCGTACAAATTCTGGGCGTGCCGCAGTGGTACCAGACCAATGCCATCTACGATCTGACCGTTCGTATTCAAGATGATGATCAGGCCGGGGCCGGCTTTCAGATCAGCGCCGAGGACATGGACGGCAACCACGTCGGAACCTTGATCGTAACCGACGAGGACAATACGCAGATGAACTCGATCCTCAACGAGTACCTCAACCATACCGGAAACGGAGTCAACAACTCCGTGACAAGCTGGTCGGGCCTGGGCAATGCCGCGGAGTACAATCTGCGGTGGCAGGCCCCTCCCAATGTCGTCGGGCCGGTCACGTTCTGGGCTGCGGGCAATGCCATCAACGACAACATCGTTTCGAGCGGGGATCACGTCTATCTGACCAATGAAACGGCGGGCATCCCGGTGCCGGCCGTGTCCGAGTGGGGAATGCTGGTCCTGGCCCTTCTGGTAACTACGGCCGCGACAATCATCGCCGTCCGACGGGTTCGGCCGGTGCCCGCACGTTCAAGAATCTAGAGCGTAAATCGCATTCTGGCGCGTCCACGCCGCCGCGATCGCCCGTGTTCGGCAATTCTCAGACGGGCACGGTGCAAAATGAAGTTCGGACGCCACAAGGTTGGCGCGCTGGCGTTCGGCTGCCTTACTGTCGCGATGAAGGGCCCGAACTCTCGAACCGCATTTGCCGGTCTGCGATCCGCGGCTAGAATTCATCCAGCGACGGCAGTTTGATTGGGATCCGCCTGCCAGGTCCAATGCCAAATGGCAATGCCAGAATCCAACCGAAATCTCGCTATCTTTCCGGGCATGTTTGACCCCGTCACCCACGGGCACCTGGACATTATCCAGCGGGCATCGCAGCTCTACGATTGGCTGATCGTGGCCGTGGGGCGGAATCCTCTCAAAGAGGAAGTGTTTACCCAATCTGAGCGGAAGGAAATGCTGGAGCTGCACACTCGCGACCTCCCAAATATCGAGGTGCGGTCGTATGAAGGGCTGACCGTGGAATACGCCCGATCGATCGGAGCGAGGGTCATCCTTCGCGGGATTCGCGACACGGTGGACCTCCATGCCGAGCTGGAAATCGCCACGACCAATCGCATCATCGGCGGCATCGAGACGGTGTTTCTAATGACCAGCGGGCAGCACGTTCTCACTTCGAGCGCCCTGATCCGCCAGATTGTCGAAATCGGGCATTACGATCCGGACCACCTGGCCCGTCTGGTTCCGCTGGACGTGGCCGAGCGCCTGAAAGAACGCTTGCGCAAGAAACCCGGCGGCCCCAATCGGCCAACCCCTTATGAAGGCGCGGCGTAGGGCTGTTACCAGGCATGGGGCATGGGTAGAGCGAGTGCCCTGATTGCCCTCGCCGGCCGAAGGCGCGCAGCCCCCCAGAGAGCTTTAAGGTACCCCGGCCTCAATCAGCGGTTGCTGACCGTGGGCCGAAATTCCAGTACTTCGATTTCCGCCCCTGTACCCATTCCGCCGGAGCTGCGCACATACCGCTCTACATAGCCGAATTCCCGGTTATATCGAACCCGAGCGAGAATCGAACCGCCGCCTCTTCCCGCGAACGGCCCTCCCGGATCGTGCAGGTTCTCAAGCTCCATGTCTAGCAATCGGAACATCCCTTCGATGGAATAACTGCCCACGTCATCGCTGCGGAGAATAGTGCCGTTGACCGCGGCATCGACCACGATTCGCTCCGACACCTCAATCTCGTAACTGTCCCGGTTCATGCGATATAGGATCGTGTAATCATCGAGCCCCATGTTCCGCCAACGTTCCCGCGCGTCCGCGAGGTTCTCGTGCGTCAGCGGCACGGTCGGTTCGCGCAGCCAGACGACGGCGCCGACCAGGCCAATCAGGAATGCGAATGGAGCGATGATCAGATTGCGGCGTTTCACAAGGCCGATTCTGCCCCAGCCGGCCCCTCCACGCCAGTACCATAACGCGATGCTGGTAGGCCGTGCTCGTGAGTCCGGTAATGATCAACCTACAAAGCCGAGCATTGGAGTATTGGGTCTTGGATCGCACCCCTCTTGATGCATCCTTCGTCGATAGGAAAGTGGGGGCAATTGCATCGCTATTCGAATGCGACGCCGCGATTACCGGCTGTCTGCCCGATTGCGGCCTCAACCCCGCCCCGCGGCCGTCCGAAAACACCGATAGGCGAATTGCTTTGCGGGCAACGTCCGCTTTAAGCCGGCTGTGCCGGCGGAACTGGTTATATGATGAAGTGCCCGCGCGGCTCTGCGCCGGTCTGTTTTCGGAAATGGCGAATGGTTCGGGCGGTAACGTCGCCCTCACGGGTTTGAACCACTATGCAAAACAAGGGCAACCGACCACCAAGCTCGATGCGTCACGCCGTGCCGGAGTCCGTCTCGGCCGGGAGATCCGAACACACGTCCGCTGACGATCGTCCATTCGCCGAAATCAGACGACTGGTGCAAGACGGGCTGCGACTCTTTGCCCAGCATCGCTGGGTATTCTTTATCCCCTTTTGCATCGTGAGCTGCGGGGCCTTCATCGCCAGCTTCTACCTTCCCCGCACTTACGAAGCCGCCACTACGTTCGAAGTTCGCAACGACCCGGTGATGATTAACCTGCCAATTTCGGCCGGGGCGGCGTCGTACAAGTACTTTCGCAACACGATGGCTCGCGATCTGACCGGCGTGGAAGCGATGCGCGACGTTGTGGAAAACCTCGGGCTGCTAGACGAGGCGGAGCGCGATCAGAACGGACAACTCACGCCCGAATGGACCCGCAAGCGCGATTCGCTGGCCCGGTCTCTTGGCGCGAAACTGACCATATCGAGCACGTCGCCGAGCGAGCTGATCGACGTCGTCAGAGTGACCTACACGGGCGAAGAGCCCAAACTGGGTCGCAAGCTCGTGGACGAGGTCAAGCGAACGTACATTCGGCGGACAGGGGTCTGGATTTACGATTTTCTCGTTCAGCAGCGGGACTATTTCAAACGGGAAGCGGACGATGCCGCCGCCGAAGTCTTGCGTGCCCGGCGCGACGAGACCAAGCTGCGGCTGGACAATCCGCTCGTCAATCCGGCTGATCCCGGCGGAATCTCCGTCAAGCTCGCCCAATTGGAGTCCGAACGCCGCGAGCTCCTCCTGCGGCGACGCGAATACGAAGCCGAGCTGGCCGCCCAGAAGCAGCTTCTGTTGTCCACGGGGACCAATCAGGAATCGACCCTATCAGCCACCTCGCCGGACGATTTGACCAATCCGGCGATC
>JBGTDB010000005.1:0-3265 GCA_041748515.1 Phycisphaerae bacterium | reverse complement strand
TGCTCACCAGCCACAAGCCGCTCGCGCCGCACTCATCCGCGACGACGGCCGTTCGGTAATCGCCGCCCGGACCGAATACACAGAGCGGAACGTCAGCCGGTGAAAGCCGCCCGCCGAATGATTGAACTTGTGCGCCGCGTCCTTGCATGGCTCGCCTCGTACAGGGTTCGCCTCCTGTTCGGCCAACAGCCTATCCAAACGAAAGCCAAACGTCAAGCGAAAAAACGAGGGTCGGCGAGAAATCCTCACAATTCGATCAGAAACCCGGAACCGGTCTGCCGACCACACCCCTTGGGCTGCTTCCCGCCGGGTACCACTACCGATTGGGCTATCGGACGGGCGCCCTGAGGAATCGGCAGGCAATTTCGGCGAGCAGTGAGCAGATATTGCCGGGTGGGGATCATAAACCGGCCTGGACGATCCCCGATGCCGATCTGCCCACGTCTATCAACCACGCACAATATTTTCGGGCTGCCCGCTCGGGTGGTGGAATGGAGCGGCAAAATCGTTGGAAACTTTGTTATCAACTTCGGCGCGTCCGGCGAAGCCGGGCTTAAGCGGGCTGCGCCCGCAGCAAGCGGTCCGATAGCATGCACGGCCGTCGACCTTGCACCGCGAACGCCGCATATCGTATCTGTTAATTACATCCTGCAAGGCAAACCATCCGCGAGGGTGGGACGCAAAGCGTTGAATCCCGATAGTCCGGGATTGTCGCGCTGCCCTGAGTGCCGTCGGATGCGGCGCTTCGGAAGGGAGAGAAGCACGATACGAGTGTTCAGGGAGCGTCCCATGCCCCGATTTAATCAAACTGGTTGCGTTTATCACAAACGAGGCGCCGTCGCCATCTTTACCGTCGCGATTCTTGCAGTGCTGATTGGCTTTGCCGCCTTGACCATCGACGTCGGTCATCTTTACGCCGTTCGTCTTGATTTGCAGAATTCCGCCGACGCGGCTTCGCTATCCGGAGCCTCGGCTCTCGCCGGCGAGAAGATGCTGCAACTTCGAAAGGGCGGGAACGTCTCGCTAAGCGAGGTCTACTCGGAAGTCTTCGAACGAGCGAGCACCATCGCGTACGAGCACGCATCCATGGGCGCTTCGGGGACGGTCGTCACGGCGCCCGACGTCATCTTCGGCCGGATCGACCTCAACTCCGCCACGTCGCCGATCGACACTTCCGTTTCGCCGGATCAGTACAACGCGGTGCAGGTCATTACTCGCCGCGAGCAGGGCAGTTCGAACGGCCCGATCGAATTCTTCTTCGCCCCGATTTTCGGCAAGCACAAGGGCGAGTCCTCAGCCTCCGCCACCGCCGCGTTTGACGACCGGGTTAGCGGATTTGAACCCGGAGTCGGAGATCTGTGGCCGCTCACCATGAGCTTGGCCGCCTATGAAGCCGGCGTCGAGGCCGGAATCGATCTCTATGACTACGACGGCAACACGGACAACGTTTACTCTGGCGAAGACGGCGTTCCGGAAGTCAACATGTATCCGGAAAACCTCGCCCCGGGCAATTTCGGCTTGCTCAACATCGGCGTCGGCAATCAGGGCGTACCCAACATCGCCGCCCACATCGAGGACGGCGTTCCTCCAGAGCACCTCGAAAACGAAATCGGCACCACCGAAATGACGTTCTATGATGCCAATGGCGACCCGGTGAATTACTACATCACCGGCAACCCCGGTCTCAAAGCTGCTCTGGAAGGCAGCCTCCAATCGCGCATTGGAGATATCGTCGCCATTCCAATTCACGACAGCGTCTCCGGAACCGGTGCGAACGCGACCTATCAGATCGTTGGATTCCGTTTCGCCAGGGTCATGGATGCCAAGCTCCAAGGCTCCCCGGAATCACGCGGCGTCTGGATGCAGCCGGTCACTTACACCGGCCCGGGGCTGATTTTCAATCCCAACGCCCCGAGCTCCGGCGGAATGGCCGGGCGCATCGTTCTCGTCCGGTAAGTGCAAGAAGTGGCCCACCAAACAAGAATGCTTCCGCCACCCTCTGATTGCGGCATTAAGGTGCTGGGTGAATGTAGCGACGGGCCCTATTGATCCGGTCTAACCAATCCCGCTCGATACCGCACGTTCCATGATGCCCGCAAAGCGCTCGACCTCTCGCACGGTCGTGAACGTGTTCGGCGTGACGCGGATGCCGTTAACCTGCTCATGCTCGATCGGCGAGACCAGGATCTTGTGCTTATCGAATAGATACCGTGCCAGGTCGCCGGCCTTGATTCCTTCGATCCCGACCGTCGTAATCCCGCACGATTGGACGGGGTCGAAGCTGGTGTAGAACGTCACCCGCTTGTCGGCGCGAAAGCGGGCGGCCCACACGTCGCGAAGATGCCGCAGCCGGGCGGCCTTGCGCTCCGGACCAATACTCTCATAGAGCGTCAACGCCTCGCCCACCGCCAGGTAGGGGGCCGTGGGGTGCGTGCCGATCTCTTCAAACTTGCGGATGTCGTCGAGCCGCTCCTCCGGCGGGGCCATCAACGGCCACAGGTCTTTGACCTTCTCCCTGCGGACGTACAGAAAGCCCGTCCCGATCGGGGCGCTGAGCCACTTGTGCATGCTCGTGCCGTAATAGTCGCAGTCCAGGTCGGCCTGCTTGAATGGAAAGTGTCCGAACGCATGGGCTCCGTCGACAATCACCGGAATCCCTCGTTTGCGCCCGAGTTGCACAATCTCGCGAACCGGAAAGATCTGCCCGGTCATGAACGAAATGTGCATGACCAGGATCATCCGTGTTTTCGGTGTTATGTTTTTCTCGAATAGCTCGGCCAGCTCGCGCGGGTCGTCCGGCGGCGCGGGAATCGGAAACTGCCTGAGCAACACGCCCTCGCGCCGCTCGCGCTGTTTGAGCGTGTTGATCATACGTGGATAGTCGTGGCTGGTGGTGAGGATTTCGTCGCCGCGCTTCAGATCGATGCCGAACAGGCACGTCTCGAGCGCCTCGCTGGCATTGCGCACAACGGCCAGCTCCTCCCGGCCGCAGCCGAACACCGCGGCCAGCCGCTCGCGAACCGTTTCAAGCTGCTTGTCGAGCACCTCCCACAAATGCCGCGGCGGCAAGTGGTTGGTGAATTCGACGTGCCGCTGCATGGCATCGAGGACAATGCGCGGCGCCGGGGCCACCCCGCCGTTGTTCAGGTTCAGAAGCGATCGATCGACATCGTAGGCCTGCTGAATCTGGAGCCAGAAGTCTTCGTTTCCCGCGAGGGTCTCGGGCGAGGCGTCGCCCGCATCGGCCACGGCCGCCCGCACCCGC
>JBGTDB010000004.1:0-9146 GCA_041748515.1 Phycisphaerae bacterium | reverse complement strand
TGCTGGGCCTGGCAATGATCCTTTTCCAGCGCCGCGAAGTGGCAGAGCTGTCCTACTGATGGCGGAGATGATCCAGTACAAGCTCCCCGAACACCTCGCCGCCCGGCGCGAAGCCCGGCGTCGCGAGTGGATTGTGCAATGGGGCTCCGCCCTCCTGGCCGTGGTCTGCCTGGTGGGCGCAGGCTTGTTGCTAAAGCCGATCAACACCATTCGCCAGGAACGCGAGTTTGTCATTGATCCCGACTCCATCGGCACCCTGCCGCCGGACATCGCCCTGCTGGGCAAGCTCGGCACGTTCCGCGCCCTGGCCATCGACTGGGCGGCCATTCGCGCCGAACGGCTCAAGGAACAGGGCAAGGTCTACGAGGCCCTCGAACTGCACCAGACCGTCTGTGCGCTGGCCCCGCGGTTTCCCGACGTCTGGGTCTACGCCGCATGGAATATGGCCTACAACATCTCCGTCATGCAGTACACACCCCAGGCCCGTTGGCAATGGGTGCGGAACGGACTAGAAATCCTGCGTGACAAGGGCCTGGTCTACAATCCCAAATCAGTCAAGCTCTACAAAGAGCTTTCCTGGATCTACTGGCACAAGATCGGCGATTTTCTCGACGACGAACACCTGAATTACAAGCGTGCCCTTGCCGTCGAAATGGAAACGATCCTCGGCTCCCCGCCGGTCACGTTGGAAGAAGAGGAATACTTCGACTGGTTCCGAAAGATTGTGGACGCACCCCGCGATCTGCCCGCCGTCCTTCGCACAAACGAAGAAGTTCGGCGGATCATCGCCGAGCTCGAAAAAGTCGGCCTCAGTCCGGACGCAACCCTGCTGGCCTTTGTCGCCCGGCACATCCGCCCAGAAATCCAGGTTGACGAACTCCTGAAGGACCAGCCGATCGACGACACCCCGTTTCAACGGCAACTGCGCGTCCTTCGAGATTCGGCCAACCAGCCCGCGCTGGAACTGCTGCTTTCGACCCTTCGCTCAGACATTCTCAGAGAGGAGTATCGGTTCGATCTTGACTGGATGTTCCACCTCATGGCCGAGCGCTACGGCCCGCTCGACTGGCGAAACGCCTTCTCCCATTCGCTCTACTGGGCCAGCCGCGGCGAACTCGCCGCCGAGGGCACCCTGCGGCAGAGCAAAACCGACGAAATCAACAACGCCCGGTTCATTCTCTTCTCGTTGCAGAACATGGCCACGCGCGGGCGAATGGTCCTCTGGCCGGACTTCGACGATCCGTTCCGCTCCTACATCGAACTAACCCCGGAGATTCGCTTCATCCCCTATCTCTTCGAACTCTACATGGAGTTGGGCAAGAAACACTTCGGCGACCATCCCGAATTCAAGGAAGGCACTCCGGGCCCCAACTTCCACACCGGGTTCGTCACCAACATGCACAACTGGATCGAGCTACTCTATCTCGAGGGCGGACAAAAGGATCTTGATAGAGCGGAAAACCTCTACGCCTGGCTGCGGCAGAACAACCCACACCCGGACGGCCGCACGCAGGAGCAATACCTTGTCTCGATCGACCAATTCGTGCTTGGCGATCTGCGCTCACAGATGGATACCTACCGCGCGGCCTCGGCCATCGTCGGCAGCTTCATCCGCCAGGCCCTCAAGCAATACGCCCTCGGCCAGAGCGAGGCGGGCTCGCGCTCCATGACCCACGCCAACGATTGCTACCGCTACTGGATGCGCGACATGGAGCACGATCGACGCGAGCGCCGCCTGATGCAGTCGCCCCGAATCCAACTCCGTGATCAGATCGAATCCTTTATGAACGAGCCGCGTTACGCCGCACTGGCCAAAGCCCGGCTGTGGCGAGGACTGCCGCTGGAATACCGCCAGGCCGTCTACGACCGGCTTCGCCCGGTGCTCGAGCGAATCTGCGCCGAACAGAACCCACCTTGGTCCCACGCTCGGGCCTTCCCCGAACCAGCGGGCATGGACGAATATCGAAAACGACCGCCCGATCCGGATAGACCATCCGACACTGAAACCGAGGAAGGAACCCGCTTCCGCGGTCGATGACCGCCGACCTTCCCCCAGGCCGGCGCATTCCCGCGCTTTCCGAGCCGCAACCAAAGCGTGCCGCGGATTTCCGTCCGCGCGGACTCCCCGGAACCGAGCCGCGACCGTCAGGGAGCGATGGCTGAATCCCAAACTTAAAGTTGGACAGACCACCGAGCCTCGTCCAATCCACCTACGATGATTGATCGCAACCCTCTCAGCCCCCCAATTGATCGAAGGACTCTGCAAATCGCGTCCGCTCAACCGCAAATCTGTCCGGATGAAGGAGCCCGGCCAGCAGTTCCAGCGTATCCACCAGCCGCGGCCCGGACCGATTGAAATATGCGTTCCCATCCGCCGCAAACACTCGCCCCTCGCGCACCGCGGCCAGCCCGCCCCAACCCGGTGATCGGCTAAGCGCCGCCGCTTCGCCGATCGTCCGCCGCAGGTCAAACCCGCACGGAGCGATCACGATCACCTCCGGATCGCAGGCGATCAGCTCATTCCAATCCGCGTATGCCGTACGATCCCCCGCCCGCGTCAGTCCCGGCCGCCCACCGGCAATTTTGATAAGTTCCGGCATCCAGTTGGCCGCGATCATCAACGGTTCTATCCACTCGACGCAAACGGTCCGAGGCCGCCGACCCAATGGTATCTCGCCCGACATGATGCGAACCCTCTCCACGCGCGCCCGCAAGGCTGCCACATAGTCCGCGGCCCGATCCGCCACCCCCGCCGCTTCTCCCACGCGCAGAATGTCGGCGTAAACCCCGTCCAGCGTCATCGGATTCAGCGCGACCACCTGCGCGGATTGCAGGCCGGAAACGCATTCGACGGCCCGCCTAACGTCGTCGAGGCTGACGGCGCAGACCTCGCATTGCGACTGCGTGACGATCAGGTCCGGCCGTAGCTCGGCCAATCGCTCGACGTCAATCCGATACAGCGGCTCCCTAGCCGCAACCATCGCCTGCACTTGCCGGTCGATCTCGCCGCTTCCAGCCTCCGCCGAGATGTTCGCGAACGTGACCCGCGGCTTGGCCCCAATCTCCGGCGGATGATCACACTCGTGGCTGATCGCCACCACCCGGTCCCCCAGCCCCAAGCCGTAGAGAATCTCCGTCCCACTGGCGAGCAAAGATGCAATGCGATCAGCCATCGTTCCAACCTGCGCCAACTATTGCCTGCACACTATCAGCCCGTGGTAAAAGTGTGGCACGGGCGTCCGGGCAGCGCCCGGTTCAAACCGGCTGTGCCGGTCGCCCGTGATTTCACAGCGGAGACGGCGGTGCCACGCGGAATCCGCAGACTTCTGCCACGAACTGCTAAGGGCAAGATAACCCCGGCGTCGACCTCTCAACTCTCCAGAAACGCCGGATCTTTTGCCGGCGGTTCCTCCGGCGGCGGCTGGCTCGCGAGCGAGGCGACAATGCGATCCACGTGAACGTGACTGGTCTCGATAAATTCCAGCGCCCGTCCCTCATGAATCCCCGCCGCGGCGATGCCGGCGATGTAAAGCCCCGGCACGTTTGTCTCCATAGTTTTCGAATCGTATCGGGGAATCCGCCGGTCGCCTTCCAGCGCGACGCCGGCCTGTTCAAACAACGTCTGATCCTGAACGTACCCGGTCATCAGCAGCACAAAATCAGTCCCCACCGTTTCCGCTTCGCCGACCGCGACGCATCCATTCTCATCCGTCGAGGCCAGTTGAACGGCGTTCGGCAGAATCGCAATCGGGGCCGTTCGCGGCAAAAACCGCATCCGGCCCTTCTTGATGAAAAACGCTAACTCCGGCAACAGCCAATACTTGACCGACTTGGCGTTGAACTGATCGCGTCGATAGCTCAGCGTCACCTCACACCCCACGCGAACCAGCCGAATCGCGGCCTCGACCGCAGAGTTCTTCCCCCCCACCAGCAGAACCCGCTTTCCGAAGTAAACGTGCGGATCGTCGAAGTAGTGACTCACGTGCGGCAGGTCTTCGCCCGGAATTCCCAGCCGCCGAGGCAAGTGCAAGTTGCCGATGGCCAGCACCAGCTTCTTCGCCAACTTCGGCGACACGAGCGTCGCGGCCGCAGCTCCGACCGCGGCACCAGACGCGGCACCAGACGCGATCGCACAATGACCGACGGTGGCAGTCATATCTTTTTCCCCTCCCCCCTTGCCAAGGGGGGATACAGGGGGGTCGGATTCAGCGGCGCGTTGCGCGGTCCGCGCCCGATGCTCCGCCTGATCGGCGCGATCGGCTTCCGTCGCCTGATATAACGCCTCTTGGGGCCCACCGACGCCGTGAAAGCTGCAGCAAAGGCGCAGAATGAATCCCTCGCCGGGCTGCCGCTCGATGCGCGTCACGCGCGTGTAGGTTTGAATGGGCAGCGAGAACTGTTCGACAACCCCGCGAAGGTACGCAACGTATTCTTCACGCGTCGGCTTGCTCTGGGTAAGCGACACGATCGGCACGCCGGCAATCGCGATGCGCTCCGGCGACGAGAAAAATGGCGTGCACGGTGCGTACCAGTGAATGGTCGAGCCGATCGGCCCGGCCTCGAGATGAACGTAATCGATCCCCGCCCGCTTCAACCCGACGGCCAGCTCGATCCCGATCGGCCCCGCGCCGACAATGGCCACGTCCGCTTTCCGCATGTCGATAGTTTACACGATCTGCCACCGGGCGTTGCACGACTCGGCCCGCCGATTTACGCTCTTTCTCAAAAGGAGCCCAACCATGTACGGCCGCATGAAATCCGACCTTCAGCAGGAACTCTCCGCCATTCGCGACGCCGGACTCTACAAGCAAGAGCGGAAGATCCTCTCGCCCCAGTCCGCAGAAATCCGCGTCGAATTCCCCGAGGGCAACCCGCCGCGCGAAGTCATCAACTTCTGCGCCAACAACTACCTCGGCCTGTCCTCCCATCCCAAGGTCATCGCCGCCGCCCGCAAGGCCCTCGACACCCACGGCTATGGCCTCAGCAGCGTCCGCTTCATCTGCGGCACTCAGGACATCCACAAAGCACTCGAACGAAAAATCAGCGAGTTTCTCGGCACGGAAGACACAATACTCTATTCCTCCTGCTTCGACGCCAACGGCGGACTCTTCGAGCCACTGCTGTCGGCCGAAGATGCGATCATCACCGATCAGCTCAACCACGCCTCGATCATCGACGGCATCCGCCTCTGCAAGGCCCGCCGCCTGATCTACGCCAACAACAACATGGCCGACCTGGAAGCCAAGCTGAAAGAGTCGATGTTCGTCAACGACGCAACCTCCCCCAACCCCCTCCGTGGTAAGGAGGGGGGAAAGAGCGCCGCAATGTCACAGGAGGGAACTGATGCAGCGGACGGCGGTCACGCGCCGCCCCCCTTAATAAGGGGGGCAAGCGAGCGACAGCTCGCCGGGGGGTCGCGCCGCCCGTCGCGCTATCGCATGATCGCCACCGACGGCGCATTCAGCATGGACGGCACCATCGCGAAGATCGATCAAATCTGCGATCTGGCCGACAAGTACGACGCCCTGGTGATGGTCGACGACTCACACGCCACGGGCTTCCTCGGCAGAACCGGCCGGGGCTCAGCCGAGCATTGTGGGGCCCTCGGCCGCGTCGATGTCTACACCTCGACCCTCGGCAAGGCCCTGGGCGGGGCCTCCGGCGGCTTCACCTCCGGGCGAAAGGAAATCATCGACCTGCTCCGCCAGCGCTCCCGGCCGTACCTGTTCAGCAACTCCGTCTCGCCGGTCGTCGCGGCCGCCTCCATCGCCGTGATCGACCTGCTCAGCGAGTCCACCGCCCTCCGCGACAAGCTCGAGGCCAACACCCGCCGCTTCCGCGAAGGCATGACCGCCGCCGGCTTCGACATCAAATCCGACCCGCGACCAGAGCGAGCCGCGGACTTCAGTCCGCGCGGACCCTCCGGATCCGAGCCGTCGGGTGCTGGATCCGATCCGCGACCGTCATTGTCCCAGCCGTCGGGGGCTGGATCCGAGCCGCGACCGTCAGGAAGCGGTTGCGTCGACCCGCCCTCCCCTGGCGTTAGTACACATGCCGCGGCCCGCGACTTCCCCGGCCACCCCATCGTCCCGATCATGCTCTACGACGCGAAGCTCGCCCAACAGATGGCCCGCGACCTCTACGAGGAGGGAATCTACGTCATCGGTTTCTCATACCCCGTCGTCCCCAAAGACCACGCCCGCATCCGCGTCCAACTCTCCGCCGCCCACGAGTTCGAACACATCGACAAAGCCATCGAGGCCTTCAAAAAGATCGGCCGCAAGCACGGCGTTTTGAAAACGTAGGTTTAATCAGAATTCTGTTTACGGTTGCCAATCGCTTGTCCCCCCTCGCGACCATGGACGATCTCGAGGAGGTCGCCTTCGGCGCGGTCCGCTTCAGCACCGGCCGCTTCACCACCGAATCCGAAATCGACGCGGCCATTGCCCAACTGTCGGCCACGCGCACAGGTTTCAGGCAGAGGGTCGGATGTGTCTATACTCTTCGCTACCGGCAATCGCGGCGCTGGCCCAAGTCGAGCGCCCGTCGCTGTTTTTTCTTGCAATTCCGGTCTTGTGGATCAGCGCTTGGCAACGCGAGCGCCGACGATGGCAGCAGGCGTTCAGCGTACTTGAACGCCTGGAGGCGGTCCCCAACTTGAGTGAGTCGATCAAGCCACTCTTGGCCAGATGGCAGGAAATTGCGTGTCAGGATTTTCCTTTTGCCGCCAGACGCATTTTTCTTATTACCTTGTTCTTGTGTTCATGTGTTTTCGCAATTGCTGCCGCAGTCATTATGATTCTATGACCTAGCCATGTACGCCATGTCATCGACCAGATATAATCGTCACAGACGGAATGCGCGCGGATATCGTCCGAAGTATGTGTACGCCTTGTTTCATCGCGCCGGTCCAGCCCGCCTGAAATCGATGAGGTCCAAACGGAGATGAAAGGTCCCGCTTGGGCGGCTTTCGGGGGGAAGGACTCTCAGCCGATCAGCCCCTCCGGCGGCGACACGGCCGCACCGCCAACCCCAGCCAGAAAAGCGGGAGCACAATCATCGGCAGCACCGCGCCATTCCCGCAAAGACCAACGGGACCGCCGCCCCGATCGCCCTCCAGCGCCGCCTGAATCGTGTCCTGAAACTCGGGAATCATCACTGAGGCCAGCAACGTGAATCCTTCCTCACAGATCGGATCCTGCGGGCAGACGGTTGCGCGAAAACAACCTCCATCCTGAAAGAAATCCTCCACATCAAGGTCCGAACTCAGCACGCCCTCGATGACGCCCGTTGCCGCGTCCACGATCGGACCGCCCGAATTCCCCCCGATGATGTCGAAATCCGCCGTAAATCCGAATTGTTCGATAGCTTGGACCGTCGCATTGCCCGAAAACTTCATGGGCAGCCCCGCACCAAAGCCGATGGCGACCACGCTTTGCCCGACCATGACCGAGCCGGTGGAGCGAACGGGAACCGGCGTGCGGCCGGGTACCGCGCGATCCAGCCTGACCACAGCCCAGTCATCCGCCGTGCCCTCCACGTTGGCCAGCCCAAGCACCTCAGCGCCACGAAAAACCTGGTCCGTGGTAAATTCGGATGGATTTTCGCCCGGCTGGCGGACCGCATAATCAAAGACGCAATAGAACGTGTCCAAATTCGTGCGGACGCCGTTCTCATCGAGACAGTGGCCCGCCGTAACCAGGATATCCGGAGCAATGAGCGTCGCGGTGCAGTTCGATGCGGTAGGCTGATCAGCGAACCGCTCACCGTCACAGAGCGGATTCTGGTCGTCTGCAAGCGTGCCACCGGAAATGGTATAGGTTCCATCGCCATTATCATCGATCCGGTCGTTTTCAATAAAGGCGCAAACGGAATCTCCGATGGCTTGGAGCATCGGGCTTGCGGCGTGGTAATCGAGGCGATCGTCCGGGGGGCGAAGAATTCGCGGCCGTTGCTGAGCTTCGGCCAACCCGACCCCAACACTCATGGCCCATAGCGCCAGCGCTACACCCGCACGACAAGTCTTTGAACCCGTTTCTTCTGACATTCGCCCTCCTCTCAAACTTACTGAACCGGAACCATTCACGGATTGGAAAGGGGCTTATAGGAACGCCCCGGCAACTTGTCAATCTCCCCGGCCGAATTCCAAGGCCACCGACATCGGGACAGAAAAGGGGACATTCTACTTTTTCGTCATCCGCCGCGTTCATCAAGTTCCGATGCGCACCCCGTTTTGAATCACACTCAAGCTGTTTGCCGCGCGCTGCCCGGCTAACAACGTCACGGCACCTTCTCCTACAACACTTCGGAACACTCCAATTGCTCGCACGCGCAGGGTTTCTGTTCGTGAGCTTAGTGAACTTCGTGGTGAAAGTAGCTCTTGCAGCGGTGTCCAGGCCTCGCCGCGATCGCCTTCCGAGGCACGGCCGACCGCGCGCCGGCCACGTTGTCAAGGCGATGGACCACTCGTTCGGCAACCTTGGAATTGAACCGGCTTGCGCGAATAAAAGCGCCCGTACCAAACAGACCCAGTTACAAATGACGTAACCTATTGCAAACAAAGGACTTGCGATCGATGGGCCGATTCCGAGCAGACCCAGTTACACACGATTGAAACCCAGTTACACGGCCACAAAAGCCAGTTACACGCGGATTGCTCCCGCAAATGTGCCACCGAGGGGCACTTGCGGGGCTGTTCTGTGCGGCGTGCAATTCGCTTCCTGACGGTCGCGGCTCGGATCAACTGACGGGCCGTAATCGACAATCGAGAGTCCGCGCGGACTGAAGTCCGCGGCTCGCTAAGGTCCCGGCTTGGAAAGGCGCGGATTGGATGGGCGGGGCGGTCGTATCACACGGGTTGAAAACCCGTGCCACACGTCCTGTCGCTCGCGCTGCCGCAAGTTGTCAGGCCGGTTGGGGGAGGAGTTGGGTTTCGCAGAGAGATTGGTAGAGCGGGCAGCGGTCGATCAGGTCGCGGTGGGTGCCGGTGTCGATGACCTGGCCGGCGTCCATGACCACGATGCGGTCGGCGAACTGAATGGTGCTCAGGCGGTGGGCGATGATGATCGTGGTCCGGTCGCGGGATAGCTCGCGGAGGGCCTTTTGGATTTTCAATTCTGATTCGGAGTCGATCTGGCTGGTGGCCT
>JBGTDB010000003.1:0-12846 GCA_041748515.1 Phycisphaerae bacterium | reverse complement strand
AAGCCTTGGCGTCGTCGCCGGCAAACGCGACGCTCTCCTGAAACATGGACTCCGCCTGATCGAATTCCTGCTTTCGGGCGAGGAACCCGGCCAGGGCCAGCCGGGCTTCCGATCCCGAGGGGCCGGGCTCCGCGAAGCGCTCCAGAAGAGAGCGGCATAGCGTTTCGGCGTCGCCAGGGCGACGCTGCCGTTCGTATTCCGCTGCGACGTCAATGGCATATCGAGCGACCCGCGGGGCGAGTTCGGCGGCCTTCTCCAGATCGGCAAGGCCCCTTTCGGCGTTGTGCTCGTCGCGGATGGTGAGATTGACCAATGCCAGCCCGCGAGCATGCAGGGCGAAGGCTTCCTGTTCGGGCGACTTGGGCACGTCCGCGCTGATCATGGCCGCGGCGGTATCGCTGACCGCGCTCCAATGCTCCGTTCTTCCATACAGCTCGGCCATGTCCAGAAGCAGTTGGATTCGCTTTTCATGGGCCGCAATCAGCCCGGGCTGATGAACCAGCGCCTGGTTCCAGGCCTCGCGGGCCTGGCCCACTTCGCCCTCGTTGAGCAGCATTTCGCCGACGGGAACCAGGTAGGAGTGGTCGCCGCTACGATCCCAGGCCTGGCCGTAGAAGAGCGCGGCCTGTTTCCACTGGCCCTCGGCCGCCGCCCGCTCGGCAAGCTCGACGAAATACTTCGGATCATTCTGCTGAAGCTGTCGAATCATCAGGACAGACAGCACGAAGATGCCCGCGAACGTGGCGAGCGAGAGCGCGACGACAAGATTCTTGTTCAGACGTTTCTGGGCCATGATCTGCCATTCCGCCGGCGAAGCCGGTTTATTGCGGGCAATGCCCGCCTCGTTGGGAAAGAACAAGCCAGTTTCTACAACCTCGATCTTCTCATGATTGAGGGCTGACTCAGGAGTTATTCAGTTCGTACGGTGGTTTCGTTTCGCCGCGGCGGGCATCGCCCGCATTTAACGGGCTATGCCGGACTGATTGTTCCGCGGCTTCAAAGTCCGGCCAGTGATCACTCAATAGAACCGGCAGCACGCGATTCAAAAGTTTCGCCGCGCCGCGGATGCTCTGCTCGCGGGTGGCGCCCGGAAAGTGGACCTCCACCTTGCTGAAATAGGCGTGGTGATTCCGAGGGTCGTTGGTCAGGAGCCGAACAAGATTGCGGGTTGCGGCGAACCGGCCGTTGCTCGCAAAGGTGTATACGACCGTTACCTCTTCCCGGTTAAAGACGGCGGTGCGGGCGAACGTGCAGACGCGGACGGGCAACGGGTCCTGCTCCCTGCTGAGCGCGGGAACCGAGAGTTCCTGGTTTTCGTGGGGCATTGCCGGCTGATAGCCCGCGCCGAGGAAGCACTCGTCGGGGACATGAGGCACGAGGTTTCTCCCGCCCGAATAATAGGTCACGAACAGGCGCGGATTGGCCAGCGGATCGTTATCCGGAACGCTGCCGTCGCGAAGCATCCAATAGAGGTATTGATCCGTGCCCAGCGCTTCGACGACCGTTGGATCGAGGAAGTGTCGATTGACCACCGAATAGGGGCGAAGAGCGTCGGCTCGAAGCGCGGTGAGCGGATTTCGCAGGGGCAACGGGAGTTTGTCCTGGCGAAGGTCGAGGGCCTTGCCGACGGGTCCGGTCAGAATCGCCGCTAGACCCAGCAGCACCGCAGCGACAACAAAAGGCGGAGTGAAGACTCGGCCTCGCGGACGCGGCCCGTTTAGCTCCGGTGCGGGCATCGCCCGCTTATGACCGGCTTGGCCGGCTGCCGGGCGAAGAGAACTCGAAGCCATGATCAAACTCTGGATTCAGCAAGGGCGAACTTTACCAGTCTCTTGCCGGAAACGCTGGCGGGCATCGCCCGCTTTGCTCCGGCTATGCCGATGAGGATAGGTCCGCATTCACACAAAGCTGGCTCAGCTTAGGCGCGGCACCGATAGAGGTCAATCGGCAGATACCGGTATTGGATTCACAATGGCTTGTGTGCCGGTCAGAGGCTGGGGCAATACTTGGCATTCGCGTAACAATCGACGCGGCTCTCTATTTCAAGCATTTGGGATGAAACGCCCGCGAGAAGACGGCCGCATCGTTCGGCGAATTCAAGGTGTGCGGTGGACGATCTTTCCGGACTTTATGACCGACCGAACGCAATTGCGGCCGGGCTCGTAAATCCAGCGGTTCAAGTTGGGAACGTCCAATATCACAAGGTCGGCTTGCATTCCCAAGGCGATCGCTCCAAGTCGATTGTGCCTGTTGATCGCGGCCGCCGCGTTAGCCGTCGCCGCGATGAGCAGCTCGTCCGGCGTCATAAGCATCTGGGTGGCCGCAATCGAGAGGGTCAGCGGCAGAGACTCCACCATGGACGATCCCGGATTGAAGTCGGTCGCCACGGCAACCGGAAGGTCGGCATCCAGCAGCCGTCGCGCCGGGGCTTGCTCCACGCCGAGAAAGAACGAGCACGCGGGAAGCAAAACGGCGATGCTCCCGGTCGACTTCAATGCTGAGATTCCGGCGTCATCGATCTTCTCGAGATGGTCGGCGGAGATCGCCCCGACCTCGCCGGCCAATGCCGATGCGCCGATCTGCGTGATTTGATCAGCATGTAGTTTTGGAAGAAGTCCGAACCGTTTTCCCTGTTGGAGTACGCGGCGCGATTGCTCAACGTTAAAGGCCGTCGTTTCGCAGAACACGTCGCAGAACTCGGCCACCGGCGAAGCCGACTTCAAGCGGGCCGCGCCAGCCGGCGAGGCCGGTTTCAAGCTCTTCGCGCCCGCTCGTCCGCCGGTGAGAAGGGACAACACCTCGTCGCTCATCACCGCGTCGAGGTACGCATCGGGACGGCCTTCAAATTCCGGTGGAACAGTGTGGGCCGCAAGGTATGTCGCGACCAGCTCGACAGGCTGCAATTCGCCCAATCGGCGGACCGCTTCAAGCATTTTGACCTCGTCATCGACGGTCAGGCCGTAGCCGCTCTTGATTTCGACCGTGGTGACCCCGTTTTGCAGCATCCGCCCCAGCCGCGGCCGGGCCAGCTCGACCAGATCGTCGCGGGACGCCCGGCGAACCGCTTCGACCGTTACACGAATGCCGCCGCCCTCACGAGCGATTTCGGCGTAGCGCTTGACCTCGATGCGGCGGACGAATTCGGCCTCGCGCGTTCCGTCGAAGACCGTGTGGGTGTGGCAATCGACCAGCCCGGGAACCACGCATCCGCCTGCGGCGTCCAGAATCTCGCACCCGGAAGGCGGCGACAGTTCGGCATCAGGACCGAACCAGGCAATCCGACCGCCTTCGATCAGCACCGCCGCGCAAGCCAGGCGTGGAACGTTTCTCATGGACCGACCCGGAACCGGCCCTTTCGGAACCATCACCAACTCGCCGATATTTCGAATAGCCAGGGCCATACCCAAATTGTCCAAGAGAATAGTTATCGTTGCCGGTCGAAGTGCATAGTATACGTAGGATCGGCAATGCCGGTCTAACACGGACCGCGACCCCCGCCGATGCGCCTCTGGAACGGGTTGGGGACACAGTAACGGAATCGCCCGAAAGCGGAACCACGATTGCCCGACGAAATTTTCCAACCCGTCTTTCGCGCGGAAAACAAGATGTCCAGCGGTCCATCGTCCATGGACGAGTCGGAGCCCAACGTGGCCGCGGTTCCTCCCTCGGACGAATCGGCAAGCCGGACGTCCACGGAATTGGCCGAGATTTCAGTGCTCTGGTCGCTCGTGGGCACGTGGACGTTTCCCGCCACGATCGCCCGCCGGACCCAATCGTGCGGCTTGTGGTCGGCGTGGATCATGCACGTTGCTTCCGTCGTGCTCGGGACTGCGACAATTCTCTACCTGATCGCCTGGTCGAGAACGGGTTATGGCGGGTTGGATTGGACAGAGTGGGAATTCTTCACTCTTGTCACATCAGGCATCCAGGAGCTCCATTCATCGGCCACAGGAGCGGTCTTGCCACTGCTAGGCATCTTCCTCTTGGTCGAAGGAATTCATTTCGGCGTCGCATTGCTGGCCATGCCCTGGGGTGCGAGAGACGAACGCCTGCGGAGCAGTTTCAAGAACTCACTTCGTCAGACCTGGCTGCACACGTCTCACTTTCTTGCCGGAATCCTTATTGTCGGCGGCGTTGCCATCGGACTGGATATTTCCGATCGAAACTGGGAGGCAGCCAATCCGCCCCCTGTCATCGAGTGGCCGCCCTATCCGACGTTGTCTTCGACCGGGCCGAACGACCCCAATTACGCCCGGATGATGGCTGACTACCGAGCAGCGCTCGAGCGATACCGGATCGAAACTAAGCCATTGATCGCTCAACTCAGCGCCTGGCAAGCCCAACGGCCGGTGTATCTCCAAAACCCCGTACCGGTCATCATCCTCGCAGCCTGGATAACAGTTGCCTGGATTCTCTGGGCCTTGTTCCGCGCCGTCGGAGCGTCTCGACAGGTGTGCCCGATCGACCGGCCTCCGATGTGTCTGGAGTGCGGATACAACCTGCATACTCTGCCGATGGAGGGGCGTTGTCCCGAATGCGGCCAGCCGGTCGCTGCGTCGATCGGCCCCGACGCTCAGCCGGGTGCGCCGTGGCAGTATCGCGAAGAAACAGGATGGCTCTCTGCTTGGCGCAGAACGGCGACGCAAGTCATTTGCCAACCCGCTGATTTCGGGCGCAGGTTGCGCCTGGAGCCATGGTCGACCGATCATCGGGGCTATTTCGCCCTGCATCTGCCCGCGATAGGACTGATCGCCGCCGTGGCCGTATCCGTGGGCGTCATCATCGTTGACGGTTGGGATGGCTTTGTCAGCGATCGGGTGACTATGCTTTTCGGCCCGGCCATGTTCGGAATGGTCTGTTGCGCCTTGGCGGTCGGATTGACCTTGCTGGTCGCGTGGGTCGCGGGCGTGGGGCTGAGTCGCCTCGCCGGACGCAACCTTCTAGCGGCCTCGATGCAGGCGGCTTCGTATCTGATATCGTTTGTCGTGCTCTGCCAGATTTTCAGCGCCACGGTCATTATCGCCGCCGCCGCGCTGGATCGAGCGCGTTTTTTTAAGGCACTTGAAGATCGTTTCGGCATCAACGACGACTTTGCCATGTTCGTGTTCGTTGCGCTTCCGCTGGTGTGCATGGGAATCTATTACTATTCCCTAGTGCATCGGGCGACGGCCGCGGCGCGCTACGCCAATCGCTGAATCTCGCCAATTCGTGGGAAAGCAATATGTGACGGGCCGGCAAACCAGCGGGCCATCCGCTCACGCATCGCGCTTGTTGCCGACTACTTGCTTCCCGCTTCGGGAGTTGTTGCGGTTCGGCCGATGCGTCCGGGCATGTCGGCAATGACGTAAGCCACCGTGGCCAGGGCGGCCACGTTCATCGACAGCTCCGTCGGGTCCACCTTATCAACGGTGTCGGCGGGGCTGTGATGAAGATCGAAGTAGGTGGAGCCTTCCACTTGGTGGCCCATCAGGACCACCCCGTGTGGCCGCATCAACCCGACGTCCGCCCCGGAGTACCCCGTCTGGACGCGCATCGAGCCAAGCGGCTCGAGCAGTTTCATGATGTCCCTGGTCTGTTCGGCGGCCAGCCGCTGGCACTCCGCGTCGGAGCACTCCACGGAAAACCCGGTCGGCCGAAACACGCCCGAATCCGACTCGATTGCCGCGACGTGCTTTTCCATCTCGCTCTTTCGATCCTCGACGTAGGCCCTGGCCCCCGCCAGTCCGAACTCCTCGTTGGTCCAAAGCACCACGCGGATGGTGCGCTTCGGGATCAATTTAAGCCGGCGCAAAACGCTGATCGCCTCCATGGCGATGACGCACCCGCCGGCGTCGTCGTGGGCGCCCTGCCCGACGTCCCAGGAGTCGAGGTGTCCGCCGATGACCACGATCTCATCCGGGTAGGTCGATCCGCGAAGTTCACCGATCACGTTGGCACACGGAGAATCGGGAAGCGTCTTGGCCTGCATTTTCAGGTTGACCGTGACCACGTTTTTCCGATCCACGAGGCGGGCGATCATTTCGGCGTCTTCAATGGAAATCGACGCGGCGGGAATTTTGGGCTGCCCCGAGTCATAACGCAGCGCTCCGGTGTGCGGCGTACGGAGACTGTTGGCGGTGATCGATCGAACCAGCACGGCCGCCGCGCCGAACGCGGCCGCCCGGCTGGCCCCGTGGACTCGGTACTCGACAACATCGCCATATCCGGCGCCTCTTTCCGGGTCATACGGCCGCATCGCATGGTTGAAAAGGACGATCTTTCCTTCGATGCCCTCTCTTCCAAACCAGTCCATGTCGGTCCATTTATTGATCACCACTACTGACGCGGTGACCCCGTCCAGGTGCGTCGGAACCGATCCGCCCAGCCCCAGCATGGCCATTTTCACTTTTCGCGGCGATAGGATCGTGGCCGATTCCTTTCCCCGGACCCAGCGGGGCACCATGACCTTCTGTCGAGTGACGTTCTCATGACCGTCGCGAAGCATCTCTTCAAAAGCCCAGGTGGCGGCGCGAAACATCTCCGGCGTGCCGCTCATTCGCGGGCCGATGCGCAGGCAGAGATGTTCCAGCCTTCGATAGGCATCATTCCCGGCCATCGTCGCTTCGAAAATCTTTCTTGCATCCGCCCCGTAAGTCTCAGAAAGCCGCGAGGTCCCCGGTTTTTCCGGCGACTCCGTCTCGGGAAATATGCCCGCCATCGCGCTCAGCGACATGGCCCACGCAAGGAAAAAAGAGGAAATGCTCATGCTTGGCTCCGCTTGGTCTTAAATCCGAATCATTGCGGCGGCAAAGCCGAACGGACTCGTGCCTGCCGCGGTCGGTTACTTTACTGGACAGGAAGCCCACTGCGAAAGATGGAAATGTAACGTCTCAATCGCTTCGCGAACTATGCACCGAATGCTTCTGTCGCGAGCAACTCATGCAAGACGAGTCGGACGCTGTCTGTGTCGGATTCGACCAGGCGTCCGAGCCGCCTGATGACCAGCGTCGCCGAAAGCGTCGCGATCAGCGGTTTTAACCAGGTCGGCTTCGGCAATCCGGCGGCCTGCCAGTCGGCCAATCTGAGAGAGTCGTTCGGTTGGCTACGGCTTGTCAATGCAAGCAGAACTACATCCCCGTAGCGGTTTACGTACTCCTGCGGACTCAGGATAAGTGCGGGGCGCTTTTTGATTGAGGCCAGATCGGTAAACGGGAAGCGAACAAGTACGACGTCTCGCCAACTATAACGTGTCATAGATTGCGTCTTCTTCGTTGTCCCAGATGTCGCGGAACGAGGCTTCCTGAAGCTTGGTCCAGGCCGCACTCTCCGCCCTTGCCCCATCACCATTCCCAAAGTCGATGATGACTTCGCAAGGCGGTAGTCCTTTGACCTCGTCCGGAATGACGATCCTTTCGCCGTCGAAGTATGTCTTGATTCGTCGCATTGTCGAGCTCCAAGAGATAGTATATCAAAGAGGTTTCGGAATGTCTCCAAATGTTGCGAGGTGTGCATCCGGCAGCTTGAACGGCCCCGGCCTTCCCGCCTAAACTGAGTTTCGGCTGATTGGGGCCTAATCGGGGTTGCCTTCTCGGGAAAAAGCGAAGGGATTGAATCAATTTATAATGGGAAGATCCGATCAGTCCGATATCCGCCCAGCCCATTCAAATGCGTCTTCAATCGCTTTGTACCGGGTACCCACTATCGCCTTCACGGCCGGGCTCGTCCTGGTCCTTTGCTCCCAGGCCCACGCCTATGTCGGGCCGGGGGCGGGGTTTGCGGTTGGAACGACCCTTTTCGCTTTTTTCATTGCTTTTTTTTCCGGGCTGGCCGCCATTTTCCTCTGGCCCATTCGATGGGGGTTTCGCGCCATTCGTGGGCGAAAAGCAATGGCCCGGGCCCGCGTCAAGCGAATGGTGATCCTAGGGCTTGACGGCATGGAGCCCACCCTGGCCGAAAAGTTCATGGCCGAGGGCAAAATGCCCAACCTCGCCCGGCTCGCCGCGAAGGGCAGCTTCCAGCGACTGGCCACCACCGCGCCGCCGCTTTCACCGGTGGCGTGGTCCAGCTTTCTGACCGGCTGTAACCCCGGCAAGCACAATATTTTCGACTTTCTCACCCGCGACAAACGAACGTACATGCCGTTACTTTCGTCGGTTCAGATTCGCGGTCCGCGCCGGGTCTGGAAGATCGGCGAATACCGCATCCCCATTGGCAAGCCGGACATCCGCCTCTTGCGAAAGGGGGTGCCTTTCTGGAACGTGCTGGGCGACCACGGCATTTTCAGCAACGTGATTCGCGTGCCCATTACGTTTCCGCCGGAGCGATTTCGCGGCGTGCTTCTGTCGGCCATGTGCGTGCCCGACCTTCGAGGCACGCAGGGCACCTTCACCTTTTACACAACCAAATTCGGAGATTCCGAGCACATCGGCGGCGAGCAGATGCGCGTAACGCCGGAAGGGTCGGCCATTCGTTCGCATTTGATCGGCCCGACAGACGGCTCGCGCGCCCCGACAAAACCGAGTTCAAACGGACACGGCCCGCCGGCGGAACCAATGCGATGTCCGTTCACCATAGAAATCAAGGACGCCAGTTCCGCCCGCCTGATTCTTTGCGGAAAAACCGTCGAGCTGCGGGTCGGGCAGTACACGCCCTGGCTCAATGTTGAATTCAAAGGCGCCATCGGAACCAGGGTCAAGGGTATCTGCCAGTTCCTACTTTTGAGCACCAAGCCCGATTTTGAACTATACGTCACCCCGATTCAGGTCGATCCGGAAAAGCCGGCTCTGCCTATTTCGCATCCATTGGTTTATGGCACATACCTCGCCAAGTCTCAGGGCACCTTCGCCACGCTGGGCCTGGCCGAAGACACCTGGGGCATGAACGCGAAAATCCTCGACGACGACGGCTTTCTGCACCAGTGCCTCGAGGCCGACGCCGAACGGGAAAAAATGTTTTTCGACGCTCTGGACAAGGTCCGCCGCGGCCTGTGCGTCTGCGTGTTCGACGGCACCGATCGCATCCAGCACATGTTCTGGCGCTACATCGACCCGCAGCATCCGGCCCACAAAGGCCAGTGCGAGAAGCAGCGCCGCAAGGCCATAGAAGATCTCTATCTGCGGATGGACGAGCTGGTTGGCAGGACCATCAAGGCCTGCGAAGGCGACGATACCGTTTTGATGGTGATCTCCGACCACGGCTTCAACACGTTTCGCCGTGGTATCGACCTGAATGTCTGGCTCGAAAAAAACGGGTATTTGACCCTGTTTCCCGACGGCCGGGACAAGAAGTACCTGGCCGGGGTTGATTGGAGCAAAACAAAGGCCTTCGCCCTCGGGCTCGCCGGCATCTGGTTGAACGTCAAAGGGCGCGAAGCCCAGGGCATTGTCGATCCCAAAGCAGCCGACGCTTTGCGTGATGAACTTGCCGAGAAGCTAACCGGCCTGCGCGACGAGGATAAGGACGAGGTTGCCGTGAGCCGGGCCTTCAATGCCCACAAGATCTACCAGGGGCCTTACGCGACCGAGGCCCCCGACGTAATCCTGGGCTATAACCGGGGCTATCGCGTTTCGTGGGAGGCGGCCATCGGCCAGCCGACCGGCCGCGTCTTTCACGAAAACACCAAAGCCTGGAGCGGCGACCACTGCATCGACCCAAAGCTGATTCCCGGCGTGCTCTTCTGTAACCGAAAGATCGGAACGGAAAACCCCCGTCTGATGGATCTCGGCCCCACCGTGCTCGACCTTTTCGGTGTCGACGTGCCCAAACATATGGACGGAAAGCCGCTGGCGGTGGCGGCGGCTGGCAACGGGAAACTGAAGCATCGCCCTTGACATGCGCCTATTTTTGCGTATATTTAATGAAGCATGGATGCCAAGGCTCGTCGGGCGCTCGAAGTTTTCCGCAGGTGCGTGGACACAGGGCGTTATCTCGTCTTGCCTCACTTTGTCGAGCGGATGCATGAGCGCAGTTATTTCTGGCCGGACGTTCTGGCGGTAGTTGATTCGCCGTCCGAAGTATGGTTTGACGGTCGCGACGATTTCGACCGGCCTAGGTGGATTATTGCCGGAACTGCCGATTACGATCTGCCGGTCGAATTGGTTTGTGTGATGGATACCGACGACCGGGGCAACACGACGGTGTTTATCACCATCTATTAACGCGACTGCATTGGTTATGGGCTCACCTCGAAAACAACGTGGACGGCCTCCGGCAAGGCGGCTCTCCGAGCCCGAATTCCCGTACACGATGAGATTGCCGGATGGGCGAACGGTCTATGTCGAAGTGCCGGGCCGGTGGGTCTCGCAAGATCGCAACGGCGCACCGGCGTTTGCGCCCGATGCCGTTGCGTTTCTGGATCGCATTCGTGCGCTGGCGACCAGGCTCGACCAGGCGCCGAGCCCGGGGTATATCACGTCCCTGCGCCAGGCTCTGGGGCTGACCCAATCCGAATTCGCCGAGGAAATCGGCGTTGATAAGTTGACCGTAAGCCGCTGGGAGCGCGGAGTCTTGCGGCCGGGAAATGAATCCCTTAGAGCTATTGACAAGTTTCGGCGAAAGGCCGTGCAGCGCGGAGTGACGATATCGGTGTAGACAGGAAGCGTATTGTGTATGAGGCACTCGACGGAGTGGCTACCGGCGCGTTTTATTTGGCCATCGTGTACGCTGGAGTTGCGCTCATTTGCTTTGGCCGGATTCTGAGGCAATCACGGCGAGCTTGGCACGCAACGTTATTGTCTGCCATGGTCGCGTTCGTAATTGCGTACGCAATCGCCTATTACCGATCTCAGGGCGATGGCACGGAATTGCTGGAGAACGCGTCCGCTGCAAAGGATGGTATTCTCAAGGATCGCGCAGCCGTGTTTGGTTTTTGTATGACATGCCTCCTCATCGGAGTCTTCAGACCGCAACCGATCGATGTCGGCGGCGATGTTGCCTAGTGACGTGAAAAACCTTTAAGGAAACACATGAGTCTTGTGGAGCAATGTAATCTGTATGAACCGCGTCCCTTGCACTCGATTTTGGCCTAGAAGCTGTTATATGGGGCGGAGGGGCAAAAATCCGGGTGATCGCACTATTCGCGGAGTTTCAAGAATCCCTTGGTTGCTTGATGTTCCCGTTGCCAGTCCAGTCCGTCTCCCGACGGCTTCGGCTCGGTTCGCCTTCGTGCCTCGACTCATAATTGCCTTTGCGCTTCTATTCGCCCCCGCCTCCTGCCGCGAGCAGCCGCGGCCGAAGGTCATCGTCATCGGCTTCGACGGCATGGACCCGCGGTTGTGCGAAGAGATGATGGCCGCGGGGCGGTGGCCCAACCTCGCGAAAATGCGCGACGCCGGCGGCTACAAGCCCCTAGGCACCAGCATCCCGCCGCAAAGCCCCGTCGCCTGGTCGAACTTCATCTCCGGGGCTGATCCCGGGGTTCACGGCATCTTCGACTTCATCCATCGGGACCCGGCCCACCAGTGCAAACCGGAATACTCTGCCGCCAGGACCGAAGTGAGTGACGACGGTTGGGAAGTTGGCGAGCACAAGCTTCCGCTGACCTTCTGGCCCTTCAACCACAACCCCACGCAAACGGTGCTCACGCGGCACGGCACGCCGTTCTGGGATTACCTCGATGCCCGGGGAATCCCCATTCGAATCTACGACATTCCCTCAAACTATCCGCCCAGTGAGTCGCACCACGGCCACATGTGCTGCCTTTCGGGCATGGGCGTGCCCGATTTACTCGGCACTTACGGCACCTACCAGTTCTATTCAGAGAACACGCCACGCGCGCTGGAGGAAGACGGCGGAAAGCGATCACGCATCGGTTTTCGCGACAACCGGGCCAAGGCCGTGCTCGTCGGCCCGGAGAACACCGCCCTTAAGCAGCCCCTGCGATCCAAGATCGAATTCGATATCTTCCGCCACCCGACCGATCCGGCCGCAAGGATCGATGTCCAGGGCAAGACCGTTGCCCTGAAAGAGGGCGAATGGAGTGACTGGGTTCAGATTGCCTTCGATTTGGAAATGCCGACGTTTCTTCCCGCGGCGAAGGTACCGGGCATCGTTCGATTCTATGTCCAGCAGGTGCGGCCGGAGTTTCGCCTTTACGTCACCCCAGTCAACATCGACCCCTCCGACCCCGGCGATCAAAAAATCTCCGAGCCGCCCAACTTCGTCACAGAGATTTCCGACGATCTGGGCCTGTTCTATACCGCAGGATTTCAGGAGGATCACAAGGCCCTGTCGAACAAGGTATTCACCGATGCCGAGTATCTTGTCCAGGCGCGATATGTCCTTAAGGAGCGCATGGAGCTGCTCGACTATGCACTGCGGAACTACAAGGACGGATTCCTGTTTTTCTATTTTTCCAGCACCGACTTGCAGTCCCACATGTTCTGGTGGCACGGTGACGACCCGCATTCGATGCGGACGCCGGACGAGGCGAAAGAGTACCATCGGGTGATTGAAGACTTGTACGTCGAGGCCGACGCCGTCGTCGGCCGCGTCGTCGAGCAGTTCGGCGACGACACGACCATTCTCGTCATGTCCGATCACGGATTCGCCAACTTTGGCCGGCAGTTCAACCTCAATACGTGGCTTCGCGAAAACGGGTACCTTCGACCGGCCGGCGCCCGCAGCCTCTTTTCCGACGTGGACTGGTCGCTGACGCAGGCTTATGGACTGGGGCTGAACGGTCTGTACCTGAACCTCAAAGGGCGGGAGCGTGACGGCATTGTCGATCCGGCCGATCGCGAGGTGCTGCTGAGCGAGATCTCCGAAAAACTCCTTGCCGTTCGGGATCCGAAAAACGACCGGCCGGTCATCGCCCGAGTCTACCGTCGCGAGGACATCTATAGTGGGCCGCACGTACAAAACGCCCCC
>JBGTDB010000002.1:0-2028 GCA_041748515.1 Phycisphaerae bacterium | reverse complement strand
CTCGCCCAAGCACCTGACGCTCGATCTCCGCGATTTCCTTTACAAGCACCAACGCGGGCTGACCGCCCATGCGGCCGCCGCGACCAATGGGAAGGTGGCGGGGGGGGCCGAGGCAGAAACCAACGGCCGTCTGGAATTCCTCGAAGACCTCGTTCCGAAAGTGATCGACCCGGAAGTCCTGTGGGCCTGCACCACATGCCGCGCTTGCGAGCAGGAATGCCCAGTTTTCATCAGCTACGTGGACAAGATCGTGGACATGCGCCGCTATCTCGTTCAGGAAAAGGGTGAGTTTGCCGGCGAATTGCAGGAGGCGTTCCGAGGATTGGAGACCAACGCGAATCCGTGGAACTTCCCCGCGTCCGATCGGGCAGCATGGGCCGAGGGGTTGGACATCAAGACGGCGGCCGAGCACGCCGAGACGCCCGTGTTATTCTGGGTCGGCTGCATGCCCTCATTCGACGAGCGGGCCAAAAAAGTCGCCCGCGCGACGGCGAAACTCATGAAGCAGGCCGGCGTCGATTTTGCCATTCTCGGCCAGGAAGAGACCTGCACCGGCGATCCGGCCCGCCGCGCCGGAAACGAGTATCTCTTCCAGATGATGGCCCGCCAGAACGTCGAAGTGCTCAATGGCTATAACGCCGGCAAGAAGAAGATTGTCACGACGTGTCCGCACTGCTTCAACACGCTCCTTAACGAGTATCCCGATTTCGGTGGGACGTTTGACGTGGTACACCATACGACCTACCTGGCCGAGTTGATTCGCGACGGCCGGCTAAGGCCGAGCAAGGCCGTGGAAAAACGGGTCGTCTTCCACGACTCCTGCTATCTCGGCCGCTACAACGATGTCTATGATGCCCCGCGCGAGGCCCTGCGAAGCATTCCGGGCCTGACCGTTCTAGAACCCAAAGAGACGCGCGATCGCGGAATGTGCTGCGGCGCGGGCGGCGCGCAGATGTTCAAGGAAGAGGAGTCAGGAACGGAGCGCGTCAACATCCGCCGCACCGATCAACTCCTCGAAACGAGGCCCGATGCCGTCAGCAGCGCCTGTCCCTTCTGTCAGCGCATGCTCACCGACGGCTTGGCCGCACGAGACCGCGAGGCCATGCCTCAGCTTGATATCGCGGAATTGCTGCTGGAGTCGATCGGCGAGTCGGAAGAACTCGTGACTCCGGCCTAGAAACCGATTGGGGTTAAGCCATGAAAGATCCAGTTTCACATAGCCTATACGGGGCAGTTTTGCTGATCGGGATTTCGGCGAGTCTTGCGTCGTCCGCTTTGGCCCAGCCATCGTCGGCGCCCAAGACGCGCATTGAGCTGGCCTCCTCGCCCGCCGTTGACTTGCACTTTTACATTCGGGCGATGGCCGAGCGTCCGCGTGATTCGTGGATGCCCGAACTGGCCGGCGCGGCGGAAGCCGTCAAGAAATTGCAGGAAAAACTCGGTGGAGGCCTCCTGGCCTGGGGCCCGATCGAAGGACAGCTTTACGGCATCAAGACCGGAGCTGATCTGGGCGAATTATTCACACGATTGTCCGAGGCCAAGACGGGTCCGCATGGTGATCGGATTCCCTGGGGCGAGGCGGCCGGCGCCTACGGCCGCGCTCTTGTCGATGCGGAAGAATTCTTTCTTGAGAAGGTCTGGCCTGGCCACGAAAAAATCATCCGCGAGCGCACGATTGAAATAGAGCGCGATCTGCTCAGCAAGCAGGGCGAGTGTATTGATTTTATGCTGAAGCACCTTGGCATTGTCGATCCCAAGGCGATGGTTCCGGTATTCCTGGTCGCCGATGCGCCGTTTCCCGGGGCGTTCACCTTTCGTCGCCGCGGCGGCCTGGGCGTGTGTTACGTGAGCTGCACCGATCAGCATCACCGACAGTCCCTGCTCTACGAGCAGGTTCTGCACGAGGCCACCCACGCCTTCGATCTTGCTTCCGGCGGAAAGAGCGTTTTCGGCCAGTTGCGCGATCGGTTGACCGCGGCCGGGGTCTCGCAAACGGATCGGAATCTCAGAGACGTACCGCACACGGTG
>JBGTDB010000001.1:0-3392 GCA_041748515.1 Phycisphaerae bacterium | reverse complement strand
CATCAACCAATACGTCCCAAGGGGAAGGTTCTCGAAATACTGCGGAAAAACCCCGCGGGCCAGCGACCAGGTGATCAGTACGGCGATGAAGAACCAGCTCGCGTCGAGTCGGATGGGAAAGCCAAAGAGGTTGAAGAGGTGAAAGCTTCTGCCGAACATCGCGCCTGCTTTCAATGAGTAGACAAGCAGCCACTATCAGCAAGAATGATGGCCGCTCCGCTATCTTGTCCGGCTTCGCTGAAATAGCAAGGTGCGATCGCGAAGTAAGCGGTGTGGATCGGCCGACCAGGCTCACAAGCCCGCCTCAGGTAAAAAAACGCCCGCCCGCGGGGATCAAAAAATCCGCACGGGCGGGCTGACTGCTGTACGCTGCCGAAGGCAGCATCGTCTGCTGCGCTACGGCAGCACACCTATCTTATAGTCCCACGGATCACCTCCTTCTTTCTAACGGGATTCCCGGCGACTGCCTTTTGGACTCGCCAGCCCGCCGGCCTGACCCGTCCTGCGGGTCGTCACCCACAGGCCCCTGCGCCAAGCCGTGTGCACGCGGCCTGACGGCGGGAACTCAAAGCGGCATCGACACGCCCGGTTTCACGCTCTTTGCCTACCCGAACTTCCCCGCGTTTACAGTGTATACATCGGCCAGACGGTTTCCAAGAGAAAAACCCAATTTTTGCGGACGAAACTATCCTCAAGAACACAACGAAACCCATCTCGATCAGTTAGGCTGACATCATTTTACAGACAATGTTCTTCGCCTATCCGCCCGTCAAATAGTCCAACCCCCTGGCCGAATGCAGCAACGGCCGGGGGCAGTCCCAAAGGGGATCTACCCGGCAGCAGTCCGCTTTTTGAAGCTGCTGGATAGGGCCCCCAATCGTTGCTAATATGCCCGGCGCGGGCGAAAACGCCGCTGCGGGCGCGGCAGCCGATCGCACGCATCTGGAATGCCAAAACGCGCGGCGAATGCCCGCGAGCCTCCAAAACCGGACTGGAACCAACCTTTGAACGGAATTCGTAACGGCAAGCGTGACGGCAAGGCGGGTCACGGAATTCTGCTTGAACTCGGGCATCGGTGGCGTTTCATAAGTCGCTATGTTCGCAGCCCGCAGGTTGTCGGAGCGGTCGCCCCCAGCTCGCGGGCCCTGGCCGTCGCAGTCAGCGCCCCATTCCGCGATTCAAAGCGACCCGCATCCGTCCTCGAGGTTGGGGCGGGAACCGGCCCGGTCACCCGCCATCTTGGCACGATTCTCGGCCCCGAGGATCGCCTGGATATCTGCGAAATCTCGCCCGACTTCGCCGATATTCTCGAGCGCGACGTTCTCACCGAGCGAGCCTTCGTCAGCCCCGTTGCCGAGGGGCGCGTCCGGCTGTTGCGACAAGCCGTGCAGGACCTTCCTGCCGACAGCCAATATGACTTTATTATCTCCGGCTTGCCGTTGACGTCTTTCGAATTCCCCGACGTGGTTGAAATTTTCAACGTCATCCGCCGCAGCCTCAAGCCCGGCGGCGTTTTCAGCTATTTCGAATACATCGCTTTGCGGCGAACGTCGCGGATGCTGGCCTTCGGCAAGCGCCGCACCCGAATTCGCGACGTCTCCAGCTTCCTCGCCGGCAACATCCGCACCCACCAGTTCGGCCACCGAACCGTCGTGCAGAATTTCCCCCCCGCCCACGTGCGGCACTTGCGATTCAATTAGCGCATCCGCGATTCTTCGAACCCATCCACGTTATTGCGACTGAAGTGAGCTTAGTCTTTCCCGGTACGCAACAGCCTTTTCAGGCATTCCCTTCTTCTCATACATGTCGGCGAGCCGCTCGATTGTCGACACGACGTCGGCACGCGAATTGTTCGAACCGAGCGGTTCCAGTAGTTCGAGTGCTTCCACAAGCGATGACTCAGCCTCCTCATACGCCGCGAGTTCCGTCAGCGCCGCACCATGAACGCTCAATGCATTCCCAACATCCTCAGGGGACATCCCGGTTTCTCGACGAATTTGCACGGCCTCTCTCAGGAGCGGCTCAGCCGAAAGCGGGTCGCCGCGATTCAGCAGGACTTTCCCAAGCCCGACCAACGGGAAGGTCATTTTCACACGAGGCACCTTCCCTTCCATGGAGCGGTAGGCCTGCAACGACTCCCGAAACAGCGGCTCGGCTTCGTCGAATTTCCCCCTCGCCACCAACGCTCCGGCCAGGTTGTGAAGTGAATCGGCCAAGCGGTGATCGGAGCTGCCAAAGATCTGTCTGGATATCGAAAGGGCCTCGCGAAGTAAGGGTTCGCTCTCTTCGGGGCTTTCGAGTGCCGTAGCGAGATTGGCCAACGTCACCGAAACGCTGATATGTGCATCTCCAAAGGCCTGCCGCCGCAAAGCCATCGCTTCTCGAAGCACTTCGGCACTCTCCGCGCGGCGGCCCTGCCGATTCAGCAGTACGCCGAGATTATTCAGTATTCGAGAGACGCTCGGATGTAGATCTCCTCGGAGCTTGCGGTCGATCGCAAGCGCTTCGCGATAGGCCGCCTCCGCCGACTCCAAGTCGCCGCTTATGTGCAAGGACGTCGCCAATTCGCGAAGGCTGAGAGAGACCTGGACGCTTTCTCGTCCGTAGCGCCGCTCGTGAACTTCCAAGGACTCGCGACAATGCCGAAGTCCTTCGGCGGACCTTCCCAGATAAGCCAGGATCGTTCCATATTCCGCCAGCGGAATCGCGTAACTCGAACTTTCGGATTCTCCTAACGCCCGAAACACTTCCAGGGCCTCACGATAGGCCTGTTCCGCGGCAACGAAGTTGCTCTTATCGACGTGCAGCGTTCCAAGCCAGTTCAAGTCGCGGGCGACTGCGGCATGCACGTCTCCATAGCGAGATCGATCGATCTGCAACGCAAGTCGAAGCAGGGCCTCCGATTCCGTGTAGGAACCGCGAATTCGCAACACCCGACCCAGGTTCGAGGCCGACTCGGCCACGAGCGGATCCGACTCACCGAAAGCCGTACGTCGGTTCGATAGCGCCGCGCGCAGGTGTTTTTCCGCTTCGGGATATAGCCCGAGACCGGCATAGGCGGCGCCGATCGCCTGTCGGGCGGCGGCGGTCATGTCCAAATCGAGTTCGAATTCGCGATCGATCCGGTCGGCCGCCCGATCAAGGACCTGTCGAACGGTGATATCCGAACCGCCGACTTCGGGGTCTGCGGCGGTCAAAGTCTCCTGAAGAAACGCACTGATCTGCTCGGCGCGAATGGCCTCGAGGCGGGCCCTTGCCGCTTCCGCTTTGGCTCGCACCAATCCGAACGCTACCCCGCCTATTCCGATTGCGAGCGAAACCATCGCAAGGGCCGCAATGGTTACGGCCGCCGGGTTTCTTCGAATGAACTTGCCGGCTCGGTACCTGAAGGA